>NZ_OZ012605.1:0-142290 GCF_963942435.1 Shinella sp. WSD5-1 | reverse complement strand
TTGAAAGACGACAGGGTATTGCATGAAATAGATCACCATCCCTTCCTCCGGCATTCTGGACGGTGCCCGGCTGCTGCGACGACATTTCGCCTGGTGCTCATCCATGCGGCGGTTGAGTTTGTGATCAGCAGCCCCACATGGCTCTCCATCGGCGACAATCCCATAAAGCCGTTCATGGGAAAACTTGTCCTCGAAGTGTTCTTCGTGCTCCTGGCGATCCTGTTCGCCTATATGCTCAGCAGAATGAGAGGTAAGTCGTACAGCGTGCAGCTTTTCGTGTGCCTGCTTCTTTCCCTTTGCAGTTCGCTAGGCATGTCAATGCTCGATTATTGCCTCTATAGCTCGATCATGCTGCCTGCCATCATACTGCGTGATCTCACGGAATACGGTTATGCGGTCTGTTGTCGCATGTTGATTTTCTTCGGCTGGTCGTTCCTCTTTATCGCTTTGCTTGCACTACCAGATAAACCCGCATTTTCTCTTCAACACGCTGAGTTCGATGGCATTGCAGAAGGAATATCTGAATATTGAGAAGGAGCGTTTTTCAGATCGTATGATCGTGCGCGTCGATATTCCCGCAGAATGTCCATGATGCGATGTTCCAAGCCTGATCCTGCAGCCCCTTGAGCGAGAATGCCGTGAAACATGGCGTCGGCCCTTCCGCCGGCAAGGTCGAAATTCATATAAGCTCGGTCAGGATCGGCCCGATGCTCTGTGTGTCGGTTGAAAACGACGTGATGGAGCGGATCGTTGGTGGTGACGTTCTGTTGGGTGACCTAGAAAACCGAAGCGGTGATCAGCCCGTTCCAGCCCAGCGGCTGGTACTTGATGCCGGCCTCCGCGCGGAAGGAGGTGGGGTAGCTGAGATAGGGGGCAAGGCCATTGTCGAAGAGATAGCCAATGCCGGCCCTGCCGGTGAAGGCACGGCTCCGCTCCGGAGCGTGGGTGTTGCTGGCGACGTCGTCAACGTCCGTCTCGACCCAGTCGTAGCGGCCGGCAAAGGAGAGTACCCAGTTGTCGATCCTGACCTGGTCCTGCGCATAGAGGCCGACCTGGGTCTGGAAGACAATCTCCAGGCTATCGGCAGAGGGGTTTGCCGGCCCCCGTTGAAAGCGCTTCTTGCGAGCCGGAGGGAGATGCTTGCGCTGCCGCGATGATCAGAGCCCGGCGACGCAGACATATTTCAGTTCGAGAAAGCCCTCGATGCCGTATTTGGAGCCCTCGCGGCCGAGGCCGGACTGCTTGATGCCGCCGAATGGTGCCATCTCGTTGGCGATCATGCCCGTGTTGACCCCTACCATGCCCGCCTCCAGCGCCTCGGCGACGCGGAAGACGCGCGCCATGTCCCTGGCGTAGAAATAGGAAGCGAGGCCATATTCGCTGTCGTTGGCCATGGCGATGACGTCGTCCTCGTCCCTGAAGGTGATGATTGGGGCAAGCGGGGCGAAGGTCTCCTCGCTCGCGACCTTCATCGCCTGCGTGACGCCGGCAATGACGGTCGGCTCGTAGAAGGTGCCGCCGAGGGCGCTGCGCCTGCCGCCGGCCAGGAGCCGGCCGCCCTTTTCCAGCGCATCGGCCACATGCTCCTCCATCTTGGCCACCGCCTTCTCGTCGATCAGCGGCCCATGCGTGGTGCCGGCCTGCGTGCCGCGGCCGAGCGTCAGTCCCGCGACCTTGGCGAGCAGCTTTTCCGTGAAGGCTTCGGCCACGTTCGACTGCACATAGATGCGGTTGGCGCACACGCAGGTCTGGCCGGCATTGCGGAATTTCGAGATCATCGCGCCTTCCACGGCGTCGTCGAGGTCGGCATCGTCGAAGACGATGAAGGGCGCGTTGCCGCCGAGTTCCAGCGACAGGCGCTTGATGCCGTCGGCGGCCTCCTTCATCAGCCAGCGGCCGACGCCGGTGGAGCCGGTGAAGGTGATCTTGGCGACCTTCGGGTTGTGGCAGAATTCCGCACCGATCGGCCGCGCCTCGCCGGTGACGACGGAGAAGACGCCCGCCGGTACCCCTGCCCGCTCGGCAAGGACTCCGAGCGCCAGCGCCGAAAGCGGCGTCTGCGAGGCGGGCTTCAGCAGCATGCTGCAACCGGCGGCAAGCGCGGGTCCCGCCTTGCGGGTGATCATGCCGTTCGGGAAGTTCCAGGGCGTGATGGCGGCGCAGACGCCGACCGGCTGCTTCAAGACCAGGATGCGCTGTCCGGTATTGGCGCCGGGAATGATGTCGCCGTCGATGCGCTTGGCCTCTTCGGCGAACCATTCGAGATAGGCGGCGTTCGAGACCACCTCGCCCCTTGCCTCCGCCAGCGGCTTGCCCTGCTCCGAGGAGAGGATCAGCGCGAGGTCGTCGGCATTGTCGAGGATGAGCTGGAACCAGGCTTTCAGCACCGTGGCGCGCTCCTTGGCCGTGCGTTTCGCCCAGAGTTTCTGCGCGACGTCCGCCGCATCGATGGCGGCGGCGACCTCTTCCCGCGAGAGCGAGGGCACATCGGCGATCGGCGACCCGTCGAAGGGATCGGTGACGGCGAAGGTGCGGCCATCGGCGGCCGGGACCCAGCGTCCGCCGACAAAGGCCTTGTCGGCAAGCAGGCTCGCATCCTTGAGCGCGGTCTTGAGCGGGTGCGTCATGAAAGATCTCCGAAAAGCTTGAGAAAGGCGGGACCGGCAAGGGAGATGCCGGAGAGGAAAAGCAGGCAGAAGGCGACGCGCCGGAGCCCCATCGGCGTCAGTGGCGGCGGATAGCGTCGGGCGAGCAGCGTGAAGGCCATGACGACCGGAATGCAGAGCAGCCCCCACCAGAAGGAGGCGGACGGCATGTTGCCGGCGAGCCCGACAAGCGCCAAGCGCAGCAGGCCGTTGACGGCGAAGATGGCGACGAGGGTTTCGCGGATGGAGACGGCCCGGAGCGGCTGGCGGTAGAAATGATAGACCAGCGGCGGGCCGGCGGTGGAGAAGAGGCCGCCCATGACGCCGGCGATCGCGCCGAAGAAGACGAAGGAGCCCGGTCCAGAGGGGTTTGCGAACGGCGTGGGGCGAAGGAGAAGCTGGAGGCTGGAGAGGATGATGATCGCGCCCAGCACCAGCTTCAGCCAGTCGAGCGAGGCGGCGAGCAGCAGGCCGAGCAGCCAGTAGCCGAGAACGAGGAATGCGAGGCTGACGAAGATGACGAGCAGGAATTCGCGCCGGGCGATATCCCGCCAGCCCTTTGCCAGCACCTGCGCCGCATTGACGAGCCCGAGGATGCCGACCAGCACGGCCGCATCCGGCAGCGGCACGACGCCGGTCAGCCCCACGCCGCCCATCATCAGCAGGCCGAGCGCGAAGCCCGTCAGCGTCTGCACATAGGAGGCGCCCGCCGCAAGCAGCAAGAGGACGACGAGGCTCGCCGTGTCCATGATCAGAGCGTCCCGATATCCGCGAAAAGGTCCGCCTGCGCCGCATCCTCGCGGTAGAACACGGTCGGCTGGCCGAGCGGGGCGGCGACGGTTACTTCGCGGCCGCCTTCGTGCGTCTCGCCGCTCCAGACATGGACCCAGTTCGCGCTCTTCGGCAGGTAGACGGTCCGCTCCGTCTCGCCCGCCTTCCAGACGGGGGCGATGAGCAGGTCCGCACCGTAGAGATAGGCGTCCTGGATGGCATAGGTGGCGCGGTCGTCCTCATGGTGCAGGAAGAGCGGGCGCTGGACGGGCAGGCCCGTCTCGGACGCTTCCTTGGAGAGCGCCTTCAGGTAGGGCGCAAGGTGCACGTAGATCGCCGTCATGCGGGCGAAATGGGCAAGCACCGCCGCGACCTGGTCGATCTGCACGTTGTCTCGCGGGCGGTTACCCTCATGGCTGCGCATGACGGGCGTGAAGGCGGCCATCTCGGCCCAGCGCATCAGGAGTTCCGGCGTGCGGACATTGCCGAAGAGGCTGGTGTAACCGCCGATATCGGAGTGGTGGTAGGCATTGCCGAGAAGGCCGGATGAGAGCGCGCCGCAGATGACCGTGACGAGACCGTCATGGCGCGAAAAGTCCACCGACTGGTCGCCGCCCCACAGAAGCGGGCAATAGGCCTGCACGCCCGTATAGCCGGCGCGCATGAAGAACAGCGTGTCGCCCGTCTTGCCGCGGCTTTCCACCGCCTTGGCGTTCACCTCGGCCCAGAGCGTCGGCCAGGCATTGTGCATCAGCTTGGCGTCGACGCCATTCGAAAGCTTCACGTCGATCGGCAGGTATTCGCCGAAATCCGCCATCCAGCCGGAGAGGCCGAAATCCAGCATGTTCTGGCCGATCACCCGCTCGGCGAACCAGGCCGCCGCGTCCGGATTGGTGAAATCGACCACGCCGCAATCGAACTCGCCGAAATCGACCAGCGCGGTCTTGCCCTCGGCATCCGTCGCGAAATAACCGCCCGCCTCGGCCTCCGGGAAGAGCGAGCCGTCGACGCAGAGATAGGGGTTCACATAGCCGAGGAAGCGGATGCCATCGTCGGCAAGCTCGGCGATCTTCTGGCGCAGGTGCGGATAGCGCTCCTCGTTGCCCACCCAGTCCCAGAAGAGGCGCGCGCCAAACGTGGTGTGGCGCAGCCCCACCCAGTCCTCGCACCAGAGCCCTGAGACTTTCACGCCGGCGGCGCGCATCTTCTCCAGCCGCTCGAAGGAGCCCTTGCCGTCCTTGAGGCCGATGATCGCGCCCTGATAGACCCAATCCGGCAATTGCGGCTGGCGGCCGAAGCGCAGCGAGAGTTTTCCCACGAGATCGCGGAAGGTGGCCGCGGCGAAGAATTCGATCCTTTCCGGCACCTCCCAGACTTCCACCTCGTGAAAGCCCTCGCGGCGGAAGTCGAAGACGGCATAGGCCGTCGTGTCGACATGCAGGGCATAGCGGCGGGAGGAGATGTAGGTCGGCTGGGGATAGTTGGTGTTGTAATAGTCGCCGCCGGCCTTGCCGGTCACGTCGGACTGGAAGGTGATCTCCGTCGTTTTGTCGCGGCCGACGCCGGGCTCGGAGGTCCAGAGCGGGAAGCGGCGACCGCGCAGGTCGAAATAAGACATCTGCTCGCCGCCGCCCCAGACATGCTCGTCCTTCTCCGCGACGGTGCGCAGCCAGAGGCGATTGACGGAGGCATCGGGCGCTTCGAGCCGCAGGCTGTCGTCCTCCACCTTGAGGATGAGGCGCGCCGGCTGGCCGGGCGCGTTGGAAAGGCGGATCGTCTCGCCTTCGACCTCGGCATGGGCGAGCGCCACGCGCTCCACCACATAATCCTCGATATCGAAATTGCCGCGATACATGTCCATCCGCTCCTCGCCACGGCCGGCGAAGAGGGCGGGATTTTTCGCACTATGGCTGAGGATTACGCGGCCATCGAGGGAGAGGGTGAAGCCGCTGGCGGTCTTTTCAAGGAGCATGGCGAAAACCTTCAGTTCTGCGTGAGGCCGGCATCGACGATGAAATTGGCGCCGGTGCAGCCATTGCTTTCATCCGAGCCGAGGAAGAGCGCGAGCCGCGCGACATGGCCGGCATCGAGGCGGAATTTCAGCGATTGCAGGTCGATGAATTTCTGGCTCTCCTCCGGCCCGGCCCAGAGCGCCTTCTGCCGCTCGGTGACGATGGCGCCCGGCACGATGCAGTTGACGCGGATGCCATCCGGGCCGAGATCGCGGGCGAGCGTGCGGGTCATGCCGTTGATCGCGGCCTTCGCCGTCGTATAGCCGACCATGACCGGATTGCCGCGCATCCACGAGACGGAGCCCATCATGACGACGGAGCCCCTGCCCTTCTCGCGCATGCCCTTGGCGACCGCTTGCGTCGCGAAGAACTGGTGGTCGAGGTTGAGCGCCAGCATGCGCCGCCAGTAGTCCGGCTCCACCTCGTCCATGCGGTGGCGGTCGTCCTTGCCGGCATTGTTGACGAGGACGTCCACCGCACCGTGCTTGGCCTCGACCTTCGCCACCGCATCGCGCAGCGCCGGGATATCGGTGAGGTCGCAGGGGTAAAAATCCGCGCCGGTCGCCTGCGCCGTCGCCTTGCCGGCCTTCTCGTCGATATCGAGGAAGGAGACGTTCGCACCTTGGGCACGGAAGGCGCTCACCATGGCCTCGCCGATGCCGGAGGCGCCGCCGGTAATCAGCACGTTGCGGCCTTCGAGCGAATGGTAGCGGACGGTATCGTAGGTCATGGGCATGCCTCAGCGGGCTGGGTTGAACAGGGGTCGGGCAAGGCCGGCGACAACGGTGCGCAGGGAAAACAGCGCGCCGGAGAGCGGGTATTCGATGAGTTCCTCGTCGGGCCGGCCGATGGAGCCGCTCGTGCAATAGAGCGTCTTCAGGTCCGGCCCGCCGAAGGCGATCATGGTCGGGCATTTCGCCGGGACCGGATATTCGGCGAGAAGCGTTCCATCCGGTGCATAGCGCTGCACCCGGCCGCCCTCGAAAAGCGCCGTCCAATAGCAGCCCTCGGCATCGACCGCGCCGCCATCCGGCCGCCCCTTGTCGGTCTCGCTGCCGAAGCGGGCAAAAACCTGCCGGTTCGCCGCCTCGCCGGTCGCGGCGTCGTAGTCGCAGGCATAGAGCGTGTAGCGCAGCGTATCGGAATGATAGAGCCGCCTGCCGTCCGGCGAGAAGGCGACACCGTTCGAGGTCAGCAGCCCGCCGGCAAGGCGCGCCAGGCCGCGACTGTCGTAGCGGTAGAGGCTGGCGATGCCCTTCTCGCGCGTCTCGTCCACCGTGCCGGCGATGAAGCGGCCGACGGGATCGACGCCGCCGTCGTTGAAGCGGCTGATCGACTGGTCCTCGGGATTGTCGGCGAGCTTCCTCAGCAGCTTGCCGTCCGCATCGATGAGCCAGAGGCCGGAGCGCAGGCCGGCGATAAAGCCGCCGCCCTCGGCAAGGCCGATGCAGCCGACTTCCTCGGGCAGCTCCATCGTGCCGAGCGCGCCCGTCGACGGGTCGTAGCGGTGGATGCGGCAGCGCTTGATATCGACGAAATAGAGCACCTGTTCGGCGACCGACCAGAGCGGGCATTCGCCGAGCGCGGCCGAAAAATCGAGGACGGGGGCGAAAGCTTGCTGCACGGTCCGCCCTCAATAAGCCGCCATGGGCGTTGCGGGGGCCTTCTCGACGCCCTTCATCTGGCCGAGCCATTTGCTGGCGCGGCCGGTCATCAGGGCGATGTCGGAGGCGATGGCGGCGAAATCGTAGCCGTAGCCGATGAAGCGCTTCACCATGTCCGGGTTCGGGCCGACGATGCCGACGGGCTTGCCGGCCGCATGGGCGTCCTTCGCCGCCTTCTCGATCAGCGCCTGCACCTCCGGATGGGCGATGTTGCCGATATGGCCCATGGCGGCGGAGAGGTCGCCCGGGCCGACGAACAGCGCATCGATGCCCTCGACGGCGGCGATCTCCGGCAGGCGCTCGATGGCTTCCGGCGTCTCGAGCTGCACGACGGTGCAGATGTCGTCATTGGCGGATTTCAGGTAGTTCGGGATCGTGCCGAAGCGCGAGCCGCGATGCACGGCGGCAACACCCCGGATGCCGTGCGGCGGATAGCGCGTATAGGACGCGGCGGCCTTCGCCTCCTCGGCATTCTGCACGAAGGGCAGCATGACGGTGCGCGCGCCGGCATCGAGCGCGCGCTTGACCAGCACCTGGTCGTTCCAGGCAAGCCGCACCACGGCGTCGGCCGGCGTGCAGCCGATGGCGCGCAGGATATGGGCGAGATCGGTGAACTCGACCGGCACATGCTCCATGTCGACCACGAGGAAATCGAAGCCACCGTAACCGAGAGCTTCCGCCGTCGCGGGCGCGGCGGCCATCAGCCAGGTGCCGAGCGGGGTGGCGCGCGACTTGTCGCCCAGCCAGGACTTGAAGGGGTTGTTGCTGCTCATGGTGTTTCCCTCAATAGATCGGCGGTTCGGGCACGGGTTGCGTGCCGGTCAGGAAGTCGAAGTCGCAGCCCTCATGCGCCTGGCTGACATGGCGCTGATAGAGGGCGGCGAAGGAGCGTTCGTAGATCGGCGCGGAGGGCTTCCATTCGGCACGGCGGCGGGCCAGCTCCTCCTCGGAAACGCGCATGTTGATGGTCGCGGCGGCAACGTCGAGTTCGATAAGATCGCCGGTCCTGACCAGCGCCAAGGGCCCGCCGACGGCGGCTTCCGGCGAGACATGCAGAATACAGGTGCCGTAATGGGTGCCGCTCATGCGCCCGTCGCAGATGCGCACCATGTCGCGCACGCCTTGCTTCAAGAGCTTCTTCGGGATCGGCAGGTTGCCCCATTCCGGCATGCCAGGCGCGCCGACCGGGCCGGCGTTGCGCAGCACGATCACCGTATCCTCGGTGATGTCGAGGTCGGGATCGTCCAAGGTCCTGTTCATGGTGCGCGGATCGTCGAAGACGATGGCCGGGCCGATATGCTTTAAAAACTTCGGATTGGCGGCCGAGGATTTCATCACCGCGCCGTTGGGCGCAAGATTGCCGTGCAGCACTTCCAGCGTCTTGCCGCGTTCGAGCGGCACGACGGGATTGTCCTCGCCGCGGATCACCTCGTCGTTCCAGCAGTCGGCGTCGGCGATGTTCTCGCCGAGCGTCCGGCCGTTGACGGTCGGCCGGTCGAGCTTCAGGTGGCGCGAGAGTTTCTTGAGCATCGCGTTGACGCCGCCGGCGAAGTAAAAATCCTCCATGAGGTATTCGCCGGAGGGAAAGACGTTTGCGACGACGGGCACCTTGCCGGCCATCTCCGCCATGTCGTCCAAAGTCAGCGAGACGCCGACGCGCTTGGCCATGGCGATCAGGTGCACGGCCGCATTGGTCGAGCCGCCGAGCGCCATATAGGCGACGAGGCCGTTGAGGAAGCTGTCGCGGTCGAGGATCTTCGAGGGCTTCAGGTCCTCCCAGACCATCTCGACGATGCGCGACCCGCAGGCCGACGCCATGCGCGAATGGCCGGAATCCACGGCCGGGATGGAGGAAGCGCCGGAGAGCGTCATGCCCATCGCGTCGACGATGGATGTCATGGTGGAGGCGGTGCCGATGGTGTTGCAGGTGCCGGGCGAGCGCGTCATGCGGCTTTCGAGGTCCACCCAGTCCTCGCGGGTGATGTTGCCGGCGCGCAGCTCGTCCCAGTATTTCTTGGTATGGGTGCCCGCGCCGGTCTTGATGCCGCGCCACTGGCCGTTCGACATCGGCCCGGCGGGGCAGAAGATCACCGGGATATCCATCGAGAAGGCGCCCATCAGCAGCGCCGGGGTGGACTTGTCGCAGCCGCCGAGGAGGACGGCGCCGTCGATCGGGTGACAGCGCAGCAGCTCCTCGCATTCCATGGCGAGGAAATTGCGGTAGAGCATGGTGGTGGGCTTCACCATGACCTCGCCGACGGAGATCGCCGGAAGCTCGACGGGATAGCCGCCCATCTGCCAGACGCCGCGCTTGACGGCCTCGGCCCGGTCGCGCAGATGCGCATGGCAGGGGCTCATCTCGCTCCAGGTGTTGATGATGCCGATCACCGGCCGGCCCATGAACTCCTCGCGGCGCATGCCCATCTGCTGCGTGCGCTGGCGGTGCGCAAAGGCCCGCATGTCGTCGGTGGCGAACCAGCGCTGGCTGCGCAGTTCGGAAATGTCGCGGCGCTCGCTCATCCCTTGATCCCCCCGGCGGTGAGGCCCGAGACGACGCGCTCCTGGAAGATGACGATCAGCACGGCGACCGGAACGATGCCGACGACGAGGGCGGCGGAGATGACCGGCCAGGGGAAGGCGAACTCGCCCTGGTAGAGCTGGATGCCGACGGGAAGCGTGCGCAGCGCCGGATTGGAATTGAAGGAGAGCGCCAGCAGGAACTCGTCCCAGGCATTGACGAAGGCGAGGATGCCCGCGGTGAAGACGCCCGGCGCGCAGAGCGGCACGACCACCTTGAAGAGGGCGCCCATCCGCGTGCAGCCGTCGATCATCGCGGCGTTCTCCAGATCGCGCGGGATGCCCTCGAAGAAGGAGACCAGCATCAGCGTGCAGACCGGCAGCGAGAGTACCGTATAGGGCAGCACGAGCGCGATCCAGGTGTTGAGCAGGTTCAGCGTCCTCATGATCTCGAAGAGCGGCACGAGCAGCGTCACCAGCGGGAAGGTCGAGACCGCGATGATCAGCGACAGGATGAGGCCGCGGTAGCGCAGGTTCAGCCGCGCCAGCGCATAGGCCGCCAGCACCGAGACGAGCAGCGTCAGGCAGGTGGAGAGCAGCGCCACCATGAAGCTGTTGAACAGGAAGAGATGCAGTGGCTGGTCGGAGAAGGCCTGCATGTAGTTCGAAAGCGTCGGGGCGTGCGGCACCCAGGTGATGGGCTTGGCGGTCAGCTCGGCTTCCGTCTTCAGCGAGGTGAAGAGGATCCACAGCGCCGGGAACATGCCGTTGACGATCAGCACGCCACCGGCGATGAGGCGCAGCGGACGGCCGGAGAAAAGGCCGGAAAATCCGGGAGAGGCGGCGGCGCTCATGGCTTACTCCTTGGTCCGGATGGCGCGGAGATAGACGGCGGTCACGCACATCGACAGGGCGAACATCACGACGGCGAGCGCCGAGCCGTAGCCGAGGTCGAGGAAGGAGACCGTGTTCTGGTGGATGTACATGGCGAGCGTGGCGGTGGAGGTGCCGGGGCCGCCGCCGGTCATCATGTAGGGGATGTCGAAGGTCTGGAGCGCGGTGATGGTGCGGAAGATCAGCGCGACGACGATCGAGGGCTTCAGAAGCGGCAGCGTGATCTCGAAAAACTGGCGGATACGGCCCGCGCCGTCGACATCGGCGGCCTCGTAGAGCGAGCGCGGGATCGTCTGCAGGCCGGCAAGGATGATCAGCGCCATGAAGGAGGAGGTCTTCCAGATGATCGTCAGACAGATCGCGGCGAAGGCCCAGTTCGGCGAGTTGAACCAGATGATGCCTTCGAAGCCGAGGCGGTTCAGCACGTCGTTGACGACGCCGTATTCCGAATGGAAGAACCAAGCGAAGATCAGGCCCGCGAAGGAGAGTGGCAGCGCCCAGGGGATCAGCAGGGAAAGGCGCACCGGCCACTGCACGCCGAAGGGGAGGTTCGCGAGCAGGGCCAGTGCCAGCCCGACCAGGAGGGCGCCGGGCACGGTGATGAGCGTGATGAGAACAGTGTTCCAGGTGGTTTCCCAGAACACCGGATCCTCCAGCATCAGGCTGTAGTTTTCGAAGCCGACGAACTCCGCCGGCAGGCCGGAGGTGAGCGACAGGCTGAAGAAGCTGGTATAGCCGAGGCGCAGCACCGGATAGACGATGATCAGCGCGAGGAGGATCGCGGCGGGCGCCAGCAGGACGACGGCGAGCGCCCGGTCGCCGAGATCGAGCCAGCGCGTCCAGGCCGGCGGGCCGCGGTCAGCAGGGCGTGCTGCATTGAGGGTAGAGGTCGTCGACAAGGGGCAACTCCCGGCAATTCAGGTTGGGGAGGCGGAAGGGCGGGCAGGCCGCCCTGCCCTTCCGGCGATGGCGATCGCGATCAGCGCAGGATGCGCTTGAGGCGCGCCTCGATCTGGCTCGCGCCGTCCTCCGGCGTGGTGACGCCGGCGAGCACCGCGTTGACCGTCGTGCGGATGACCTCGCTCACCTCGTTGTAGCGGGGCGTCACCGGGCGGGCCTTGGCGGTCTCGACCACCTGCAGCGCGTCGGCGAACCACGGCACAGCCTTGAGCACCTCGTCGTTCTTGTAGGCGGCCGCGTAGGTCGGCAGCAGCGAGCCGTTGGCGGCCATGAAGACGGAGACATCCTCGCTGGAAAGGTACTCGACCAGCTTCTTCGCCTCGTCCTGATGGGTGGAATAGGCCGAAACGCCCCATTCCCAGCCGCCGAGGCAGCTTGCCTGCTCGCCGGAGCCGAGCGCCGGCAGGCGCGCCACGCCGACATTGTCCTTGACGGCCGATTCCGCGCCCTGGAAATGCGTCCAGGCATAGGACCAGTTGACCGCGAAGACGGCGCTGCCGGCCTGGAATTCCTTGCGCGTATCGTCGGTGGCGACTTCCGCGATGTTCTTCTTGGCCGTGCCCTCGTCGACAAAGCCCTTCCACAGCGACAGCGCCGTGACGGCGGCGTCATGGTCGAAAGTCAGCTTGCCGTTCTCGACGAGGGTCTTGCCCTGGCTCCAGTAGGGCAGCAGGAAGGTGCAGACCGCACCCTCGATGGCCTTGCCCTGGAAGGACACGCCCTGCAGGTCCGGGTTCTTCTCGCCCTCGGCCACCTTCTTGGCCGCGGCGGCCAGCTCTTCCCAGGTCTTCGGCGGGGCAATGCCGTATTTGTCGAGCAGGTCCTTGCGGTAGTAGAGGAACATCGCGTCGGCGAAGGCCGGCAGCGCGACGATCTTGCCGTCCACCGTGTTGGCCTCGGCATAGGCCGGCAGGTAGACCGACATGTCCTCGCCGGCGAAATCGGAAGTCCAGCCGGCGGCGGCATATTGCGCCGGGCGGATGACGTCGAGCATCAGCACGTCGAGGTTCGTGTCCTTGGCGGACATGACGGTGTTGAGGTACTGCGCCTGCGCTTCCGACGTGTTGCCGCCGGTCTCGATCGCCACCTTGACGCCCGGATTGGCCGCCTCGTACTTGTCGAGCACCTTGCGCCAGACATCCGGCTGATGCTGGCTGGAGACGAAGATCTTGAGGTCCGTGTCGGCGAAGGCCGGCGCGGCGAAGGCAAGCATGGTGGCAGTGGCGAGCGCGCCCGCCAGGGTTCTGGTGTTCATTCTATCCTCCCGTGATGGAGCGCGCAAAGCGCCCGGCATTCAGTTGATGACGCGTTCGCTTGCGGCATCGAAAAGATGGATTTTCGTGGGGTCGACGCCGATCCGGAATTCCGAGCCGGGCTCCGGCCGCATCTCCGGCGGCATGCGCGCGGTCAGCACGTCGCCGCCGACGGCAAAGTGCACCAGCGTGTCCGAGCCGAGCGGCTCGACAACCTGCACGCGGGCGACAAGCGCAGCCGCCGGATCGGCTGCCGTGCCAAAATGCTCCGGCCGTATGCCGACGACCACGTCGCGGCCCTCCACGCCGGTCTCGCGCCCGGCCCGCACGCCCGCCAGCCCCAGCTTGTTGCCGTCGGCAAAGGCAAGACAGCCCGCCTCGACCTTCGCCTTGGCAAAGTTCATCGCCGGCGAGCCGACGAAACCGCCGACGAAGACGCTCTGTGGCCGGTTGTAGACCTCGTCCGGTGTGCCGACCTGCTCGATATCGCCCCCCTTGAGGATGACGATGCGATCGGCGAGCGTCATGGCCTCGACCTGGTCGTGCGTGACATAGATGATCGTCGTGCCGATCTGCTGGTGCAGGCGCTTGATCTCGGTGCGGACCTGGCCGCGCAGCTTGGCGTCGAGGTTGGACAGCGGTTCGTCGAACAGAAAGACCTTCGGCCGGCGCACGATGGCGCGCCCCATGGCGACGCGCTGGCGCTGGCCGCCGGAGAGCTGGCCGGGGCGGCGCTCGAGCAGATGGGAAATGCCGAGCATCTCGGCGGCCTCGTTGATGCGGACATCTGCTTCGCGCGCCGGCACGCCATGAACCTTCAGGCTGAACCCCATGTTCTCGCGCACCGTCTTGTGCGGATAGAGCGCATAGTCCTGAAAGACCATGGCGATGTCGCGCTCGCGCGGCGGCAGGCGGTTGACCATCTTCTCGCCGATGCGGATCTCGCCGCCGCTGATGCTTTCGAGGCCGGCGACCATGCGCAGCGTCGTGGACTTGCCGCAGCCCGAGGGGCCGACGAAGACGACGAACTCGCCATCGGCGATTTCGAGGTCGACGCCTTTCACGATGCGCAGCGAACCGTAACTTTTTTCCAGCTTTCGCAGGCTGACAGAAGCCATTCCTCTCTCTCCCAAGCGTGGCCGGGCATCCGGCTCATCTCGATCAATAATAGCGCTACGATTTATATGATGCAAGCCGCACTTGGAAAATGTTTTTTGGTGCGCGGGATGACGCAATCTCCATGAAATTTGACAAAAGTCTCTTTATTTTCAAAATATTACATATTCGCACGCCTGCGATTGTCGTTGCGACATAATCAAAAGTGTGCTATTTATGCAATAATAGCGCTATGGAGTTGACCATGGACAACACAATGCGAAAGCCGCCGCGCAATCGCCGCAAGATGCAGTCCGTCACGATGTCCGACGTGGCCGAGCTCGCCAATGTCTCCCCCTCCACCGTGTCGCTCTTCCTGCGCAAGCCCGAGGCGGTTTCGGCGGCTGCGAGCCAGGCGATCAGCCGGGCGATCGACAAGCTCAACTATGTGCCGAACCTCATGGCGGGCGGCCTGGCCGCCGCGTCCTCCCGCGCCGTCAGCATTCTCGTGCCTTCGGTGCGCAACGCCTTCTTCGCCGAGACGGTCTCCTCCATGCAGACGGCACTCAAGAAGCAGCGCTTGCAGCTCATTCTCGGCCATACCGAATATGACGAGCAGGAAGAGGAGGAGCTGGTCCGCATGGCGCTCTCCTGGGCGCCGGCGGCGATCGTCCTGACCGGCCTTTCGCACAGCGCGGCGACGCGCCGGCTGCTGGCCAATGTCGCCATCCCCGTCATCGAGATCTGGGAGCTGGGCGGCCCGCAGATCGACGCCGCCATCGGCTTCCATCACGATCAGGTCGGCATCGCGGCGGCGGAGCACCTGATCCGGCAGGGCCGCCGCAACCTTCTCTTCCTCGGCGCGCGCATGCACCAGGACCGCCGCGCCAGGCAGCGTTGCAACGGCTTCCTGCAGGCGGCCAAGGCGGCCGGAGCGGCCGCGAAAGTCGTCGAGCATCCCGACACGGCCTCCGCCGAAATCGGCTCTATGCTGCTGGCGGAAGCCTTGCGGCTCCACCCCGAGACCGATGGCATCGCCTGCTCGAACGACCATATCGCGCTCGGCGTGCTCTTTGCCTGCGAGCGCCAGAAGATCGCCGTGCCGGACCGGCTCGCCGTGATCGGCTTCGGCGATCTCAGCTTCAGTGCCGCCTGCAACCCGCCGCTCACCACGATCCGTCCGTCCGGCGACCTGATCGGCCGGGAGGCTGCAAGGCTGATCGAAGAGCACCTGCACGGCGAAAAAGCGGACGCACACCGCACGATCGACACCCGCTTCACGCTGCAGCATCGCCGCAGCAGCTAGGGCATGTCCGGCGGGATTGTGGGGCGCTACCGATAGCCGATTGCGCGGAAACGAAGACAAGAAGGGCTATTGCCCCTTGGCGCGAACGGAGCTGGCTTTTCAACGGGGCACGAAGGATCGGCGGCACCGCCGATCCATTCCCCTGCCGCCGTCATGCCCGTCAGTTCAGCGTCAGCCCGTCGATGGTGACGACGCGTTTTTCCTTGGCGGAACGTTCCGCCGCCAGCCCGATGGCAACTGCCTTCAGGCCGTCCAGCAACGCCACCTCGACCGGACCGGCACCCAGGATCGCCTTGCGGAACTTCTGGTGCGCGTAGAAGGTCGCGCCGTGATGCGCGCCGGCATGCAGCACTTCCGCGTCCACCTCGACGATGCGGCGTTCGGGCTGGCGCTTTTCCTGCCGGAAGCTGATTTCGATTTCGGAATGCCTGCCGGCCTCCTCGCCGCGATGCCCCGGCACGAAGCATTCGACCCGGCCGAGCGAGCCGGTCGCGGCGAACTCCTCCTGCCAGAGAGCGCCTTCGGCGAACATGCAAAGATCGAGCGAGGCGCGGATTCCCGACTTGAAGTCGACCGTGACGAAGGCATTGTCGATGATGTCGGGCCGCTCGCCGTCCTCGCGCCGCTCGTCGGCATGGTTGACGTCGATGCCGGCGGAGGCATGGACGCGCACCGCCTCGTCCTCGGCGATCAGCCGCATGAGATCGAAGAAATGGCAGCACTTCTCGACGAGCGTGCCGCCCGTGCGCGCCGCGTAGCGGTTCCAGTTGCCAACCTTCTGCTTGAAGGGAAAGCGGTGTTCGCGCAGCGCGATCATCTTGAGGTCGCCGACCGTTCCCTTGCGAACCTCTTCCACGAGTTCCGTGACCGGCGGCATGTAACGGTACTCCATGCCGATCCATAGCGGCGCCGTGTAGCCGGCAAGCGCCGTCGACATCCAGGTGAGTTGTTCGGCGGAGGTGCAGGCGGGCTTTTCCAGAAGGATCGGCAGGCTGAGGCCCCGGTCGAGAATCCTTGCCAGCACATCCGCATGCGTGTCGTTCGGCGTTGCGATCACCAGTGCGTCGACGGCGTTGCTGGCAAGGAGCGCATCGGCCGAGTCGAACAGCTGGGCCGTTTCGGGAACGCATTCGGCGGCCAGCGCACGCGACCGGGCATCCGGATCCGCGATGGCCGTAATCCTTGAGCCCGGCGTCATCGCGATATTGCGAAGATGCTCGCGTCCCATCATGCCGGCCCCGATCAGGCCGTAGCGTATAAGGTCTGACAATCTCATTCCTCCTCTCGATTGCGTCGATGCCGGCGGCATACCGACGGCTTTGGACCGGGAAACGTTACGCAGCAGTCCGCACGAAATCAAATAAAATCGTAGCGCTATTATACAGCGGCATGCCGCCGCGTTTAATAAGATATTGGTAAAAAAGGAAGAATTAGAAAATCCTCTAGGGTATCGCGCTTTCTTCGCGATAATTGACGTCACTTAATGTAGCGCTATTATAGGCTTGGGAGAAACTTGGAGGAGGAACCAAGCATGAAAAGCCCCATCATTGCCTGGACGGTGGCAGCGTTCGCAATCGGATCGCAGGCGCCGGCCCATGCCGACACGACGCTGCGCATGTTCGTCTCGAGCCAGGGAAGCCCAAGCGTTCACCGCAAGATCGCCGATCTCTACGAGCAGCGGAATCCCGGCATCAAGATCGAGATCGAACTCGGCGGCGCGACGTCGGAACTGCAGGCGCAATATCTCAACACGGTCCTGTCGAGCCGCGATCCCTCACTGGACGTCCTGATCCTCGACATCATCCGTCCCGCGCAATTCAGCGCGGCCGGCTGGATCTCGCCGCTCGGTGAAGCGGCGGCCGACGCGCCGATGCTCGAGGGCTATATCAAGGCCTATGCCGACGCGAACACGGTCGATGGCAAGCTCGTCGCGCTGCCGGCGCATGCCGATGCGCTGTTGCTCTACTATCGCAAGGACCTCCTGGACAAATACGGCCTTCCCGTGCCGAAGACCTGGGCGGAGCTTGCCGAGACGACGAAGACGGTCCTGGCCGGGGAGGGTGACCCGAACCTGCAAGGCTTGAGCTTCCAGGGAAAAGCGATCGAAGGCGCCGTCTGTACCTTTCTCCTGCCCTATTGGAGTGCCGGCCACGACCTGACGAGGAACGGTGACTTTTCCTTCGACAAGGACGGTGCGGTCGCGGCCTTCAACCTCTGGAAGGGTTTCGTCGATCAGGGTATCGCCAAGAAGAACATATCGGAGGTCGGGACCGACGATACGCGGCGGGAGTTCCAAGCCGGAAAGGCGGTGTTCGCCGCACTGTGGGGCTACGGCTGGAGCAATTTTCAGGGTGAGGATTCCGCCGTGCGGGACAAGGTCGGCGTGGCAACCCTTCCCGCGGTGGAAGGCGGCAAGCCGGTCAGCTGCCTCGGTGGCTGGGAATGGGCGGTGTCCGCCTATTCGCGCCATCAGGAGGAAGCAAAGAAGCTCGTGACCTTCCTTGCGGGTGCCGAGGCGACCAAGATCAAGGCCATCGAAGCCTCCTATCTTCCGCCGCAGACGGCGCTCTACGCCGATCCGGATGTCCAGGAGGCGATGCCCTGGATCGAGAACGCCCGTGCCGTCGTCGAAAGCGCGCTCCCGAGGCCTGTGACGCCGCGTTACAACGAAGTGAGCGAAATCATCCGCACGCTCTTCAACGCCGTGATCGGTGGTTCCATGACGCCGGACGATGCCGCCGCACAGATGGAAGCACGGCTGCGCCGCGTATTGCGATAGGATCAGGGCGGACATCACAGCCATGAACCCCGCAAATCGGGGAGCATGGCTGCGCTCGTTGAAACCATCGGCGCTGGAAACGGGGCGGAAAATGCGCGGCCCTGGCTGCGGCCATATGGCAGTCCCCCAAGCCGCACCGCAGCCTTCGCGCCGGCGCCGGATGCAGATCCGGATGAATGGCGCCGAGGCCGGCGGGACGAACTTTCGGCTATGCCCAATTGCCGCAACAAGAGATTTCACCTATGTTGACCAAGTGGTAAAAAAAGACGCTTTTCAATGAATTGCGCGATAAGCCAAAGGGGAATCGAATGCATCGCAATCCGTTCAATTTCGGCATTTCCAGACGAACCCTGATCAAGGCCGCCGGGGCGTCCGCAGCGGTCGCCGCCGTCGGCCTGCCGGGCCGCGTGATCGCCGCCGATCCGCTCAAGGTCGCGGCCATCTATACCGTGCCGGTCGAGCAGCAGTGGGTCAGCCGCATCCACAAGGCGGCCAATGCCGCCAAGGAGCGCGGGGACATCGAATATGTCTATTCGGAGAATACCGCCAACAACGACTATGAGCGCGTCATGCGCGAATATTGCGAGGCCGGCCACAAGCTGATCCTGGGAGAGGTCTTCGGCGTGGAGGACGCCGCCCGTGCCGTCGCCAGGGACTATCCGGATGTCGCCTTCCTGATGGGCTCGAGCTTCAAGCCCGATGCCGCCGTGCCGAACTTCTCGGTTTTCGACAACTATATCCAGGATGCTTCCTATCTCTCCGGCCTCGTCGCCGGCGCGATGACCAAGTCGAAGAACATCGGCATGGTCGGCGGCTATCCGATCCCGGAGGTCAACCGCCTGATGAACGCCTTCATGGCGGGTGTGAAGGAAGTGGCCCCGGACACCAGGTTCCAGATCGCCTTCATCGGCTCGTGGTTCGATCCGCCCAAGGCCAAGGAAACCGCCTTCGCCCAGATCGATGGCGGTGCGGACCTGCTCTATGCCGAACGTTTCGGCGTGTCCGATGCGGCGAAGGAAAAGAACGTCCTGGCCATCGGCAATGTCATCGATACCCAGGCGGACTATCCGCAGACCGTGGTCGCCTCCGCGCTGTGGCACTTCGAGCCGACGCTGGACAAGGCGATCGCGGAAGTGAAGGCCGGCGCCTTCAAGGCGGACGACTATGGCGTCTATTCCTTCATGAAGAACGGCGGCTGTTCGCTCGCGCCGCTCGGCACCTTCGACGCCAAGGTTCCCGACGACGTGAAGGCCAGGGTCACCGAGAAGGAAAAGGCGATCAAGGACGGTTCGTTCACCGTCGAGATCAACGACGCAGAGCCGAAATCGAGCTAGCCTTCCGCGTTCTGATGATCGCGGGGAGAAATGGCTGGCGGCAGGAGGATACTTCCCTTGCCGCGGCTGCTTTTCCCTGCGAGCAGAACAACCCTGCCCTCAAAGTCCTTTCCCGGTCGCCAACGTGTCCGATACACCCGTCCTCCGTCTTTCCGGCATCAGCAAGCGTTTCGGTCCGCTCCGGGCCAACGACGACATTTCCTTCGACCTGAAGCGCGGCGAGGTCATTGCGCTGCTCGGGGAGAACGGTGCCGGCAAGACGACGCTGATGAACATTCTCTTCGGCCACTATGTCGCCGACGCCGGAACCGTGGAGGCCTTTGGCGAGCCGTTGCCGCCGGGCGATCCGCGTGCCGCGCTCGATGCCGGCATCGGCATGGTGCACCAGCATTTCACCCTCGCCGACAACATGACGGTGCAGGAGAACATCGCGCTGGGCACGCAAAGCCTCTGGCGTGCGCGGCTCGACAGGGCGTCGGCACGGCAGCGCATTGCGCAGCTCTCCGCCGATTTCGGCCTGGCCGTCGATCCCGCGGCCACCGTCTCCACGCTTTCGGTCGGCGAACGCCAGCGCGTCGAGATCCTCAAGGCGCTTTATCGCGATGCCCGTATCCTGATCCTCGACGAGCCGACGGCCGTTCTAACCCCGGCCGAGACCGATGCGCTGTTTCGCACCTTGAAGCTGCTTGTCGCCAAGGGCCTGTCGATCATCTTCATCTCCCACAAGCTGCACGAGGTGATGGCCGTCAGCGATCGCGTGCTGGTGCTGCGCGCGGGCCGGCTTGTCGGCGAATGCGAAACGGCATCGACCGATCGCAAGGAACTGGCGGCCCTCATGGTCGGCCAGGAGGTGAAGCCGGCAGAGGTCAGCCCGGCCAATGTCGGGGCGCCGCTCCTCGTGCTCGAAGGCGTCTCCACCGCGCCCTATAACGGCGCTGCGCTGGATGACGTGTCGCTCACCCTCAGCGCCGGCGAGATCACCGGCCTTGCCGGCGTTTCCGGCAATGGCCAGGCGGCCCTTGCCGCGCTCATCGCCGGCACCCAGCGCGCCGCCGGCGGTCGCATTTCCGTCGCCGGGCGGGAAGTTGCCGGCTGGTCGCCGCGCGTCGCGCTCGACCACGGCGTGGCGCGCATACCGGAAGACCGCCATGCCGTCGGCACCATCGGCAACATGAGCGTCACCGAGAATGTGATCGCCGAGCGTTACGGCAGTCCGCGCTTCAGCCGCATGGGTTTCCTCGACTGGAAGGCCGCCCGCCGTTTCGCCGAAAAGATCATCGCCGACTATGACGTGAAGTGTCCCTCGCCCGAGGCGCGCATACGCCTGCTGTCGGGTGGCAACATGCAGAAGCTCATCCTGGGCCGTGCGCTTGATCCGGAGCCGGCGGTCATCCTTGCGAGCCAGCCGACGCGCGGCCTCGATGTCGGTGCCGTCGCCTATGTCCACCG
This sequence comes from Shinella sp. WSD5-1, assembly GCF_963942435.1. Taxonomy (GTDB): domain Bacteria; phylum Pseudomonadota; class Alphaproteobacteria; order Rhizobiales; family Rhizobiaceae; genus Shinella; species Shinella yambaruensis. Next base: position 121,611 of record NZ_OZ012605.1, on the reverse strand, counting down.
CATGCTGCTCGCAGCGCGGGAGCGGGGCGCCGCCGTACTGCTGATTTCGGAAGACCTTGAGGAAATCCTGGCCTTGTCCGACCGCATTCTCGTCATGTCGAATGGACGCCTGTCGACGCCCTCCGCCCGCGGCGAACGCAGCATTCGCGAGCTGGGGGAACTGATGGCCGGCCATAGCGGGGAGCGCAGCGATGCGGCTTGAGCCGAAACCCGCGCCGACGCTGGCGGTCACCCTCCTGTTCCCGCTGGCGGCCATCGTCGCCACGCTGCTGTTGGTCTCGCTTCTGGTCCTGGCGGCCGGCGCCTCGCCGCTCTCGGTCTTCTATCTCGTTGCCAAGGGCGCGGCCGGCTCGCAATTCGCTCTGCTGGAAACCTTGACCCGCGCGACGCCGCTGATCTTCACGGGCCTTGCCGTCGCCGTCGCCTTCCGCGCCAAGCTCTGGAACATCGGCGCCGAGGCGCAGCTCTATATCGGCGGCGTGGTCACCGTGGTGCTTGGCACCGGCGCCCTGCCCCTGCCCTCGGCCATCCTGATCCCCGTGCTGATGGCCGCGGCGATGGCGGCCGGGGCGCTGTTGCTGCTCGGCCCCGCCGTGCTGAAGACGCGCTTCGGCGTCGACGAGGTGGTCACCACGCTGCTCTTGAACTTCATCGTCCTGCTCTTCGTGTCGATGCTGCTCGAGGGCGTGCTGAAGGATCCGATGGGGCTGGGCTGGCCGCAATCCCAGAAGGTCGTCGCGGAGGCGCAGCTACCGCGCCTCATCCAGGGCAAGCGCCTGCATCTCGGCTTCGTCATCGCAATCGTCGCGGCCGTCGTGGTCTGGGTCGTCACGAAGAAGACAAAGCTCGGCTACGAGATGCGCGCGGTCGGCCACAACCCGGAAGGCGCGCGCTTCGTCGGCATTCCGGTCAATCGCGTGCTGATGAAGACGGCGTTGCTCTCCGGCGGGCTGGCCGCACTTGCGGGCTTTTCCGAAGTCTCCGGGCTCAAGGGCAACCTGACGCTCGACCTGTCGGCCGGCTACGGCTACACCGGCATCGTCGTCGCCATGCTGGCGATGCTCAATCCGCTCGGCGTCATCGCCTCGGCCATCTTCGTCGCCGGCATCTTCGTCGGTGCCGATGCGATGAGCCGGGCCGCCAAGGTGCCGAGCTACATCGCCGACGTCATGTTGGCCACCTCGCTGTTGACCATGGTGGTGGCGATCCTTCTGGCGCGCTACAGGATCAGGTGGAGGTGACGATGGACGCGCTCGAAATCCCCTTCACCGCCTCCTTCTGGGTCGCCGTCATCCGCATCGCGTCGCCGCTGATCTTCGCGACCATGGGCGAACTGATCTGCGAGCGCGCCGGCGTGCTCAATCTCGGCATCGAGGGCATCATGACCGTCGGCGCCTTCGCCGGCTGGTTCACCGTCTACAGCGGCGGCGACCTGTGGGCCGGCGTGCTGGTGGCCGCCCTTGCCGGCGCGTTGTTCGGCCTGCTGCACGCCACGCTCACCGTGCCGCTCGGCCTGTCGCAGCATGTCGTCGGCATCGGCGTCACGCTGCTGGCGACCAGTCTCACCTATTTCACCTATCGCCTCGCGCTGCCGGAGGTGACGTCGCCGCCGAAGATCGAGCCGTTCCAGCCGCTGGCGATCCCCGGTCTGTCGAATATCCCCGTGCTCGGCGAGGCGCTGTTCACGCAGACGCCGCTGACCTATCTCGCCTTCCTGGCCGTCGTGCTCGTCACCTGGGTGCTCTATCGCACGCCCGTCGGCCTTGCCGTGCGCGCGGCTGGCGAAAACCCGTCCGCGGTGGAAGCGCAGGGCATTTCGGTCACCAGCATCCGCATGGGCGCGGTCGTCGCCGGCAGTGCGCTGATGGCGGTCGGCGGCGCCTTCCTCACCATGTCGGCGTTCAACTCGTTCTTCTTCCAGATGATCAACGGTCGCGGCTGGATCTGCATCGCGCTCGTTGTCTTCGGCTCGTGGCGGCCGGGCAAGGCGCTGGTCGGCGCCATCCTGTTCGCCGCCTTCGATGCCTATCAGATCCGCCTGCAGCAGATATCGGGCGGCATCGTGCCCTACCAGGTGTTCCTGATGATGCCGTATGCGCTGTCGATCCTGGCGCTGATCCTGGTGGCGCGCCGCGCCACCTATCCCAAGGCTTTGATGATACCGTACCAGAAAGGCGAAAGATGAGCTTCGACCTGATCGTCAAGGGCGGCACGCTGCCCGATGGAACCGTCGCCGATATCGGCATCAAGGGCGAGACGATCGCCGCGATCGAGCCGCGTCTCGATGCTGCCGCCGGCCGTGTCGTCGATGCGTCGGGCAACCTTGTCAGCCAGCCTTTCGTCGATCCGCATTTCCACATGGATGCGACGCTCTCCTACGGCCTGCCGCGCATCAACGCCTCGGGCACGCTGCTCGAAGGCATTGCGCTCTGGGGCGAGCTCAAGCCGCTCCTGACCCACGAGGCCGTCAAGGAGCGCGCGCTCGCCTATTGCGACTGGGCGGTTTCCATGGGCCTGCTCGCCATCCGCACCCATGTCGATACCTGCGACGATCGCCTGCTGGCGGTGGAAGCCCTGCTCGAGGTGAAGAAGGAGATCGCCCCCTATATCGACCTCCAGCTCGTCGCCTTCCCGCAGGACGGTCTCTACCGCTCGCCCAATGCCCGCGAGAACACCCTGCACGCCCTCGACATGGGCGTCGATGTCGTCGGCGGCATCCCGCATTTCGAGCGCACCATGGCGGAAGGCACGCGGTCGGTCACCGAACTCTGCGAGATCGCGGCCGAGCGCGGCCTGATGGTCGACCTGCACTGCGACGAGACCGATGATCCGCTGTCCCGCCACATCGAACAGTTGGCTTACGAGACCCAGCGGCTCGGCCTGCAGGGCCGGGTGGCCGGCTCGCATCTCACCTCGATGCATTCGATGGACAATTACTACGTCTCCAAGCTGCTGCCGCTGATTGCCGAGGCAGGCGTGTCAGCGATCCCCAACCCGCTTATCAACATCATGCTGCAGGGCCGCCACGACACCTATCCGAAGCGCCGCGGCATGACGCGCGTGCCCGAGATGCTGAAAGCGGGCATCCGTGTCGGCTGGGGGCAGGACTGCGTGCTCGACCCCTGGTATTCGCTCGGCACCGCCGACATGCTCGATGTCGCCTTCATGGGGCTGCACGTCGCCCAGATGTCCTCGCCCGCGGACATGCGCGCCTGCTTCGACATGGTGACGCGGGTCAATGCCGAGATCATGGGCCTCGACCATCTCGGCCTCGCCGTCGGCAAATCGGCAAGCCTCGTCGTGCTCGACGCGGGCAATCCCATCGAGGCGGTGCGCCTGCGCGCCGAGCGGCTCTGCGTCGTCTCGAAGGGCAAGGTCGTGGCTGAGCGCGAGAAGCGCGAGACCGCCCTGTCGATCAGGGGGCGCCCGGCAAGCATCAACCGTCGCCACGTCGTGCCGCCGCAAGCGCGGTGAAGCAGGCGGGGATCAGAGCAGGCCGTATCGGGTCAGGATTTCCGCAATACGGCCGTCCTGCTCCGCATTCGGCAGCAAGGCCGGCTGCCGGCTGGCGCCGACGGACGCGTCCTGCAGGTAAAGGGCGCGTTTGACCATGGCCGGTGCAAAGCCAAGGGCATAGAGATCCGTGCGGAAGGCGGTGAATGTCGCCTGCTGTCGTTCCGCCTCGGCGTTGTCGCCCGCGTTGTAGGCCTTCAGGATGCCGGAGAGCACCTCAGGCATGGCGTTGCCGAGACCAGAGATGCAGCCCGCTGCCCCGTTCTGCAGCGACCAGAGCACCAGATGGTCCGGCCCGGAATACACCTCGAACCCCTCCACGTCCCTGGCGACGGCGAGATAGGCCTCCAATGTTTCCTTCGCCCCGCCCGAATCCTTGATGCCGGCGATGTTGCCATGGCCGGCGAGCAGGCGTGCAGTGTCCGGCTCGATATGGTTCTGCGTTCGGGCGGGGATGTCGTAGAGGTAGACGGGCGTCGTCACCGCATCGGCGACGGTCGAGAAATGGCGGACGAGACCGTCCTGTGTGCAGGCGATGAAGAAGGGCGTGATGACGGCGATGCCATCGACACCGATGCGGTCGAATTCGCGCGCCAGCTTCAGCGTCTCGAAGGTGGCCGGCATGCCGGCATTGACGATGACCCGTACGCGCCCGCCCACCTCATCGACCACCTCTTCCGTCAACCGCACCTTCTCCTCGAAGGTCAGCGCGGTGAAATCGCCGTTGGTGCCGGCGCACATGATGTTGTTGCCGGCTTCGACCTGCCGGCGGACCTGGGCGCGCGTTGCCGCATAGTTGATGGTCTCGTCTTCGTTGAAGCAGGTCACGAGGGCGACGAAGGCTTGTTTCGACACGGGAGCTTCCTTTGAGAAAACGGCGCCTACGAGGCGCGCTGGAGACGGGCGGCGCGATGGGCGGCCTGCACGTCGGGATCGGGATCAAGGCCGGCGGCAAGCAGGGCGCGCGTATAATCCTCGCGCGGCGTCTCGAACACCGCGCGCACCGTGCCGAACTCGACGACGTTGCCCTTCCGCATGACCATGACATGGTCGGCGAAGTCCCGCACGACCGGCAGGTCATGGGCGATGAAGATGAAGGCGATGCCCATTTCCCTGCGCAGCTTGTCGAGCAGCGCGATGACTTGCGCCTGCACCGAGACGTCGAGGGCCGAGACCGCTTCGTCGCAGATGATGAGCTGCGGTTCGAGTGCGAGCGCCCGGGCAATGGCGATGCGCTGGCGCTGCCCGCCGGAGAACTGGTGCGGATAGCGCCCCATATGTTCGGGGCCGAGGCCGACCTGCACGAGGAGCTCGGCGACACGTTCACGCCATTTCGCCTTGGGCAGGATATCCGGATGGATGATCCAGGCCTCGGAGATAAGCTGGTAGACGGTCATGCGCGGGTTGAGCGACTGCGTCGGATCCTGGAACACCATCTGCAGGTCGCGGCGCAGCTTGTAGAGTTCGCCGGGCGAGAGCGTGAAGAGGTGGCGTCCCTTCCAGTGGGCGCTGCCCGCATCCGGTTCGTCGAGGCGCAGCAGAATGCGCGCGAGGGTCGACTTGCCCGAGCCGCTTTCGCCGACCACGGCCATCGTCTCGCCGGGCATGAGATCGAAGGAGACGCCCTTCAGGGCCTCGAAGGCGCCATAGCGCTTGCGCACGTCGCGCACCGAAAGCACCGGCGCGGTGCGGGCGACAGGTTCGTGCATCTCACCCTTGCCGGGCGCGGCGGCGATGAGTTTGCGGGTATAGGGGTGCTGCGGGTTCCGGTAGACCTCCCGCACCGTGCCGGCCTCGACCAGCTCGCCCTTCTCCATCACCACGACGCGATGGGCGATCTCGGCGACCACGCCGAGATCGTGCGTGATGATGAGCACCGCCATGCCGGTTTCCTGCTGCAGCTCCTCGAGCAGCGCGAGCACTTCGGCCTGCACGGTCACGTCGAGTGCCGTCGTCGGCTCGTCGGCGATCAGGAGGTCCGGGCGCAGCGCGAGCGCCATGGCGATCATCACGCGCTGGCGCTGGCCGCCGGAAAATTCGTGCGGGTACTTGCCAAGCGCATGTTCCGGCTCGGGTATGCCGACGCGTGTCAGGAGCCGCAGCGCTTCGGCTCGTGCCTGCGCGGAGGCCGTCCCGTGCGTGGTCAGCGCCTCGCGGATCTGCCAGCCGACGGTATAGACCGGATTGAGATGGCTCAGCGGGTCCTGGAAGATCATGGCGATGCGGCGGCCGTTCACCTCGCGGCGCTGGTTCGCCGGCATCGTGAGCAGGTCCACGCCGTCGAGCAGGATTTCGCCCGCGCTGATGCGGCCCGGCGGCATGTCGATGAGGTTCATGATCGCCGAGGAGGAGACCGATTTGCCAGAGCCGCTCTCCCCGAGGATTGCCAGCGTCTCGCCGCGGTCGAGGTGGTAGGAGATGTTGCGCACCGCCTTGACCACGCCTGCGGCGGTGTGGAACTCGACCGAGAGGTTGCGGACTTCCAGAAGATGCTCAGCCATTCTTGCGGCCCTTCATTTCGAGACGCCAGCGCTGAACCGGGTCGAGCGCGATGCGCAGCCAGTTCGACAGGAGGTTCAGCGACAGGGTGGTGAGAATGATGGCAAGCCCCGGCCAGAACGACAGCCACCAGGCGTTGGTGAGGTATTGCCGGCCCTGCGAGATCATCAGGCCCCAGGTGATTTCCGGCGGCTGGATGCCGATGCCGAGGAAGGAGAGCGCGCTTTCGGCGAGCATCACATAGGCAAAGTCGAGCGTTGCCAGCGTCGTCAGTGTGGGCAAGACGACGGGCAGGATATGGCGGAAGAGGATGCGCTTCGAGGAGGCGCCCATGACGCGCGCGGCCTGCACGAACATGCGCTCGCGGATTTCCAGCACTTCCGCCCGGGTGGTGCGCAGATAGACGGGAATACGGGTGATCGCGAGAACCAGCATGAGATTGAGGATCGAGGAGCCCAGGATGTAGAGCACGATCACCGCGATCAATAGCGAGGGGAAGGACATGATGACGTCGGCAAGTCGCATGATGACCTGGTTGACGCGTGCCGAGGAGAAACCCGCGACAAGCCCGAGGACAGTGCCCATGACCGCCGAGAGCGCCACCGCGCCGGCCGCGACCATCAACGTGTTCTGCGTGGCGACGATGATGCGGGCGAGCAGCGGCCGTCCGAGCGCATCGGCGCCCATCCACCAGACCCAGCCGCGCTCCCAGTCGAAGGGCGCCGCATTGCGGCCCCTGAGGTTCTGCTTGGTCGCGAGGTCCCCGAGCCAGCTCGGGCCGACGATCGCGAGGACCAGAACGACAAGGAGGAAGATCGCGGCGCAGAGCGCGAACCTGTCGGCCAGCAGCATGCGCACCATGCGCCGGGCAAAATGCGGCTCTTCGGCAAGGGCGGTGTCTGTCGTCTGAAGGGTCATGGCCATGCTCCTCAGTGGCGGATCCGCGGATCGAGCAGAGCATAGGCAAGGTCGATCAGCAGGTTCATGAGGAAGATCGCCAGCGCGGTGACGAGGATTGCGGCGAGAACCACGTTGAAATCGCGCTGCAGAATGGAATCGATCATCAGCTTTCCGACGCCGGGAAAGCCGAAGATCGTCTCGATGATGACCGCGCCGTTGAGCAGGCTCGCCGCCTGGTCGCCGATGACGGTGATGACCGGCAGCATGGCGTTGCGTAGCGCATGCACGAAGATGATCGGCCCGGATTTGACGCCCTTTGCCCGTGCGGTCTTCACATAGGCGGAGGAAAGCGCGCCGATCATCGAGCCGCGCACCACCTGGACGATGATGCCGAACGGGCGGATGAAAAGCACGGAGATCGGCAGGATCCAGTGGAGCAGCGAGCCGGTGCCTGAGGTGGGCAGCCAGGCAAGGTTCACCGAGAAGACGACGATCGCGACAATGGCGACCCAGAAATCCGGCACCGAGGCGCCGAGAAGCGAGATGACGGAGGACAGGCGGTCGAAGAAGCCGCCGGCGCGGAAGGCGGCAAGCGATCCGACGACGATGGCGGCCCCCGTGACGAGCGTCATGGTGACGAGCGCGAGCCAGAGGGTCCAGGTGAAGGCTTCGAGCACGACGTCGAGCGCGGGCCGCGCCTTGCGCAGGGATTCGCCGAAATCGCCGGTGACGACATCGCCGACATAGCGGGCGAACTGCACGAGGAAAGGATCGTTCAGGCCATGCAATTCACGGAACTGCGCCTTCATCTCCGCCGAGGCCTCGACAGGGAGGAACAGTGCAGCCGGATCCCCCGTCAGCCGCGAGAGAAAGAAGACCATGACGATCAGTCCGACGAGAGAGATCAGACTGGCCACGGCGCGTTTTCGAATGAATCTCAGCATGGCACCCTCGGGGGAATCGGGCGGCGGGATCCTCCCGCCGCCTTGATTGCTGTTGTGACCGGCAAATGCAGGCTTTGCCAGCGCGCGCTTACTTGATCTTGATCTCCGAAAGCTGCAGCGTCCCGTTGGTCGCCATGGTCGGTTTGAAATCGAGGCGTTCGGAAACGCGCGAGAAGCCGACCATATGGAACAGCAGCACGTCCGCGACGACCTCGTCATGGACATAGGCGATGACCTCGGACCAGAGCTTGGCGCGCTCATCGCCGACGGCTGCCGAGGCGCGCTTGATCAGGTCGTCGACCTTCGGATCGGAGAAGCCGGACTGCGTGCCTTCGGTCGCATATTTGAAGAACATCGAGAACGACGGGTCGCCCTTTGAGTTGTCATGCATGGCGGCGACGATCTGCGGGCCGCGGCCTTCCTTGAAGGGCTTGGAGTAGTATTGCTCGTGCTCGGCGACCTCGACGAACTTCAGCTCGACCTGGAAGCCGACTTCCTGGAGCTGCGCCTGAATGGCTTCCATGATCTCCGTGACGTTCGGGAAGTTTGCCGAACGGGCGATGATGGTGATCGGGGTGTCGACCTTCACGCCGTCGGCCTTGGCTTCCTCCAGCAGCGTCCTTGCGCCATCGGGATCATAGGGGAAGACCTTGACGTCGGGGTTCCAGCCGAGCGTCGGCGGCGGCACGATGGCGGTGGCGAGCAGCGCGCTGTCGGGAACGAGCGTTCCGAGGAAGGCCTGCCGGTCGATCGCGAGGTTCAGGGCGCGGCGGACGCGCACGTCGTTCAGCGGCTCGATGTTATGGTCGATCCGCAGATAGACGGTCTCGCTGTCGAGATAGGAGAAATCCGTCGCCGGGTTGGTGGCGTCGAGTTGCGAGATCGAGGGCGAGAGATCCGCCTCGCCGGCCTGCACCATGGCCGCGCGAACCGAAGGATCGGCACGGAAGAGATAGGTCGCCTCCGTGACCTCGGGCTTGGCGCCCCAGTAGTCCTCGCGGCCAGTCAGCACGATCTGCTGGCCCGGCGTCCAGTTCGTCAGTTTGTAGGGACCGGTGCCGATGGGCTCGCGCACGAATTCCAAGGGCGTCTCCTCCGGCACGATGGTGACGAGCGAGAGCAGCAGCGGCAGGATCGGCTGGACCGGATCGGCCTTGAAGTCGATCGTGAAGTCGTCGACGACGGTCGGCGTCACGGTCATGCCGCCGAAGTAGCGGCGCGACTCGCAGGCGTTCTTGTCGCTCATGATGCGGTCGAAACTGTGCTTGACATCCTTCGCGTCGAAGGTCGTGCCGTCGGAGAATTTTACGCCCTGGCGCAAGTGGAAGCGCCAGCTGCCGTCGGCGTTCTGCTCCCACTTTTCGGCAAGGCGTGGCATCACGCCCTTGTCGCCGCGAACGTCGAGCTCGGTCAGCGTCTCGCTGACATTCTGCATGATGACGCGGCCGATGTTGGAGCGGGTCGCCATGCAGGGCTCGAGCAGGTCCGCCTCCTCGGCAAGCACGATCTTGATCGGCCCCGAGCCGGCAAAGGCGGGGGACAAGGCGGAACCCAGCATGAGGGCACCCAGAACCAATATTCTCTTCACGATATTTCCTCCCTGGTGAAATCGTATCAGGCTGATGCCGTCTTTCCGGATCGCGCGGCGACCAGCGCGGCACCGATCGCAAAGAGCGCAGTGCCCCTCCGGCATGAATCCTCCTCCGGCATTTGTATGCCGGCCTGCCCAAACCATCCTATTTCCATCAAAGTTTGTCAAATTATTTTGCAATGTAAATTTTATAGGCATCACTTGAGAAGTGAATTGATTCGTAAAATCAATGCAATTTTTCTTTTCTAGAAGAGAAATATGCGATTTGGTAACATTCTAAAACTTGACAACTTTATGATTTCGGTGATTTTCAACGCGATGCAGGAGGAGCCAATGCGCCCAGAGGAAATCGCCCGCCACATGAATGGCCGGCTTCAGATCGTGTCGCCGGGACGTGCCGAGGCATTGTTGCCGTCGCCCATGATCCAGAATCACGCCGCGTTTCTGCATCCGCTTGCTGACGGTGCGCTCGCCTGCGCTTGGTTCGGCGGCACGCTGGAAGGCAAGTCGGACATATCGATCTTCGCCTGCGTGTTGGCGAAGGGCGCGGAAAGCTGGGGCCCGCCGCAGCGGCTGAGTTTCGATCCCGCCCATTCGGAACAGAACCCGGCGTTCTTCACCGCGCCGGATGGCCGGCTATGGCTCTTCCATACCTCGCAGCCCTCGGGCAACCAGGACGAATGCCGGATCCGCATGGTCGAAATCCGGCGCGGCGCCGATCCCCTCGTGCTGACTGCCGGGGAGGGACGCTATCTCGATCTGCCGCGTGGCTGCTTCGTGCGTGCGCCGCTGGTGGTGCGGGCAGACGGGGCATGGCTGCTGCCGATCTTCCGCTGCGTCCAGCGCCCCGGGCAGAAATGGAACGGCAGCCACGACACCGCCGCCCTTGGCGTCTCGCTCGATGAAGGCAAGTCGTGGCGGCTCGAAGCGCTTTCCCGGTCTGTCGGCTGCGTGCACATGTCGCCGGTCGCCCTGGGCGGACAGCACCTTGCCGCCTTCTTCCGCCGTCGTCAGGCGGATTTCGTCTACCGAACGGAGAGCCAGGACGGTGGCCGGTCGTGGTCCGCGCCCGAGGCGACCGATGTGCCGAACAACAATTCCTCCCTAGCTGCAATCCGCCTGGCGGACGGACGTGTCGCGATGATCTGCAATCCGGTGAATGCGTCCCAATCTTCCGATCGCCGCGCCTCGCTCTATGACGAGCTCGGCGAGAACGACCAGCGTCCCGACGCCGACCCCGCGGGCGGCTGCGTTCCGGTCTGGGGCGTGCCACGCGCGCCCGTCGCCCTCTGCCTGTCGGAGGACGGAGGCAGGACCTTCCCCGTCCGGCTGCTCATTGAGGATGGGCCGGGCACCTGCCTTTCCAACGATTCCATCGACGGCCGGAACAAGGAGATGTCCTATCCCTGGTTGCTGGCGGACGCCGGCGGCACCCTCCACCTCGCCTACACCTATCACCGGCGCGCGATCAAATATGTCCGCCTGGCTCCCGGCTGGGACAGCGCCGACGCAGGGAGACCTTCATGAGCACCGTCATCGGCATCACCATGGGCGACCCGTGCGGCGTCGGCCCGGAGATCTCGGTCCGCGCGCTTGCCGGTATGACGCCGGAGGAGCGCGCGACCATCCGCATCTACGGCAATCTCGCGACGCTCGAGGCAGCCCGCGCGGCCCTCGGCGTCACGATCGACCTCACCCCCCATGTCGTGGACCTGCCCATCGAAGGGGCGCCGCTCGCCTTCGGACAGCTGAGCCCGATTGCCGGCGATGCCGCCTTCCGCTTCATCGAGAAGGCGGTGCGCGATGCCGAAGCCGGCGCCATCGGCTGCATCGTCACTGCGCCGATCAACAAGGAGGCCCTGAACCTTGCCGGCCATCACTATGACGGCCATACCGGCATGCTGCGCAGCCTCACCGGCTCCAAGGCCGCCTATATGCTGCTCGCCTCGGACCGGCTCAAGGTCATCCACGTATCGACCCATGTCTCCCTGCAGGAGGCGATCCGCCGCTCGACGACGGAGCGCGTGCTGGCGACCATCCGCGCGGGCGACGCCCACCTGAAGCGCATCGGTTATGCGGGGCCGAAGATCGCCGTCGCGGGCATCAATCCCCATTGCGGCGAGAACGGCCTGTTCGGCACCGAGGATGACGACCAGATCGCGCCGGCCGTCGAGGCGGCCCGTGCGGAGGGCATCGACGCCCATGGGCCGATTTCCGCCGATACGGTGTTCTACCGCGCCTATGCCGGCGCCTTCGACCTCGTCGTCGCGCAGTATCACGACCAGGGACATATCCCGGTCAAGCTCGTCGCTTTCGACACCGCTGTGAACGTCTCCGTGGACCTGCCGATCGACCGGACTTCGGTCGACCACGGCACGGCCTTCGACATTGCCGGCAAGGGCATTGCCGACCACGGCAACATGAATTCCGCCATCGCCTACGCCCGCAAGCTGGTGTCGGGCGCCGCCAAGCGAGGATGACGCCATGACAATCGCCCCCATCACGCTCCATCAGCCGAACCGGCTCGCCGTCGGCGCCGGCACGACCGGCGAGGTCGGCGCCTGGGCTGCCGGCGCCGCCTCGGTGCTGGTGATCGCGACACCCTTTGCGGCTGGCTTCGTCGATCGCCTGGAGCTGGCCAGCCGCATCGCCGTCTTCGACGCGATCCCGGGCGAGCCCGACGTCGCCACGCTGGATGCCGCGCTCGATGCCGCCCGCCAAAGCCGGCCGGACCTCGTCGTCGGTCTCGGCGGCGGATCCGTTCTCGATGTCGCCAAGCTCGTTGCCGCCCTCTGGGACAGCGAACAGACGCTTGCCGATGTTGCCGGCCCGAACCGGGTCGGCGGCCGCCGCACGCGCCTCGTGCAGGTCGCCACCACGGCCGGCACGGGCTCGGAGGCGGGCATCCGTGCGCTCATCACCGATCCCGGCAAGGGCAACAAGATCGCGGTCGAGAGCCCGCACTTGATCGCCGATTTCGCCGTGCTCGATCCGGAGCTCACCTATTCCGTCCCGCCGGCCGTGACGGCGGCGACCGGCGTCGATGCCATGGCGCACTGCGTCGAAGCCTTCACCAACCGCCGCGCGCATCCGATGATCGACGGCTTCGCCCGCATGGGCTTCCGGCTCGTCGGCAAATACCTTGCCCGCGCCGTGCGCGACGGAGCCGACACCGAGGCGCGAGAAGGCATGATGCTCGCCTCCTATTACGGCGGTATCTGCCTCGGCCCGGTCAACACCGCCGCCGGCCACGCCATCGCCTATCCGCTCGGCACACGGCTGCGCCTGCCGCATGGCCTTGCCAACGCGATCGTCTTCCCGCATGTGCTGGCCTTCAACCGGCAGGTCGCGGCGGCGAAGACGGCGGAAGTCGCAATGGCGCTCGGCCTTGGCGAGGATCTAACCACGGAAGGCCTGCTCGCCGCCGCCCACGGCTTCTGCCGCGGCCTCGGCATCGAGATGTCGCTGGCTGCCCATGGCGCGACGGTGGACGACCTGCCGCTCTACGCCGGCGAGGCGCACGCCAATCGCCGCCTGATGGACAACAACCCGATCGACATGAGCGTCGAGGACGTGCTTGGCGTCTACCGGGCGGCTTTCTAGAGCATTATCCGACGCCGAAGCGATCTCGCTTCGGCTGGAAATGCTCTGGCGTCACGCCGGCGCGAACATCCAATCGACACCAAAACCCCGGTGCTGCCGGGGTTCTGCGTCTATTTGGTCGCCTGGAACAGGCGATCGCGTGAGCCGGTGAGGTGGTCGTGCATGCATTGCCGTGCCTTCGCACCGTCCCGCGCGGCAATGGCTTCGGCGATGGCCTCGTGCTCGCCGAAGACCCGTGTGAGGCCGGTCGTCTCGCGCTTCACCGAGGCGCCGTGAAACCGCATGCCGACGGCGATATGGTCCTTCAACGCTTCCATGGCGGTGAAGAAGTAGCTGTTCTGCGCGGCTCGGGCGATGGCGAGATGGAACTGGAAATCGGCGTCCTCGCGGTGCGACTGCCGGTTGGTGGCGTCCCGCATCAACTCCAGAGCCTGGCGGATCGCGGCAAGCGTCGCCGCATCATGGCGTTCAGCCGCCGCGGCCGCCGCGGCCGGCTCGACGGTCAGGCGGAATTCATAGCAGTTGAGGAGGTCGGCGACGTTTTCGAGCTGCCCGAAGCCAAGCGGCTCGCGCATGCCGACGGCGCGCACGAAACTGCCCGCACCGCGCCGGGAATAGATGAAACCCTGCTCGCGCAGCCGCCGCAGGGCCTCCCGGATGATCGGCCGCGAAACCTCGAACTCGATCGCCAGGTCATGCTCGGTCGGCAGGCGCTCGTCCGGCTTGTAGGCACCGGACTTGATGGCACGGTGCATGCGCTCGAAGACGAGATCGCCAAGGCTCCTGCGTGCTGTTCCGTTCTCCAGTCCCATCTCTTACCCTGTCCTGCCGCGCAGCCGTTCTGCGATCTTTCTCAGCGTGTCCGGCCGCCCGAAGCCCCCTGATTTGGCGATAATGCAATGTCCTTGGGCATGCGCCAAGCCCAGTCCCGGCAGGCATTCGCCCAGCAGCCGGAACCGCACGATCCCCATCTTGCCGAGCACCGCTTCCGCTGTCGCGCCGCCGGAAAGCAAGAGTGTCGATGCCGCGGCCGCAAGGTCGGGACAGACGCTTTCCGCCAGCGCCCGGGAAACCTCCAGCGGCGTCGTGACATCCGCGCCGGGCACTGCCTGCACGAGCGTCAGCACGCTGTCATCGGCGCGCGTTTCGGCAAGGCGGCCGTTGGGCGCCGGCAGGTAGCGTAGACCGCCGTCGCCCAGCAGCGTCTCGACCTGCGCAAGGGTGATCGGGTCACGCGAGCCCACAACGAAGAGGCCCGGCCCCGCGGGAATGTCCGCCATCCGCGCCGGTGCTTGCCCACTCATCTTTTCGGCCAGCGCCTCCGCAAGACCGTGTGCGCCGACGAGAAGGTCGACGCCCGCCATGTCTGTCCGCTCAAGCCAGAGGGCCATCTCGTTCTGGCTGGCAATATCCGGGATCGTCGCGCGGGCCGCATGGGGCCCGAGCCTTTCGGCAATGGAAATCGGCGCATCCACACCAAAGCCTGTTACGCAGCCATCCTTCACGACGCGGCCGAAGGCGGGAACCGCGGGCGCCACCAGCGCTGCGCGATAGGACATCGCGTCGAGCTCGGCTGCGATATGCCCCTTAAGGCGTGAATCGACCTTCTTGAGAAGACGCACTCCCGCAGGCAGCGCTTGAAGCGCTGCCGCCACCGCCTGCCGCGCGGCTTGCGCGCCGACCTCCCGTGAAGCCAGGTTGATCGACAGGACCTCCGGTGCATCCCGCCGGGCCTCGTCGATGGCTGCGGTCGAGAGCGCCACCTCCACATGCATGCCCCGCGCCGCGAACGGCGCGGCCGTATCCAGTGCGCCCGTCAGGTCGTCGGCAAGGATGGCCAGCATCGCACGCTCCAGTGATTGTTGTTATCTTTATAGCGTTTCTTTCTATTGAAATGTCAATATTTTTTGAGAGAATATAACAAATTCTCCGTGGCCGCCGGGGTGCAAGCCGCATGCTGCTGCAGGAACTCCCGGACGAGGGCGGCCCCGGCAACGGTTTGATGGTTCGCTACAGTGTGCGGTTCATGCTGATGCAAATGCCTGCCTTGCATGACGGCATGGCCAGGCGCGGCCGAGGCCGGGCAGCAAGGGAGACCGGTTATATTCCGACGGGCGGCCTCAAAGCCTCGTTGCCGGCGCATTCGAGGCGGTACATTCCATTTATCCGGGAGGTCGGGTCCGTCTCATGGCAGCGTCCCCGCGATTGGCAGCCTATTGGTACCATTCGCAAGTTGCGCTTCTTCTTCGAGGCATGCGCAACGTTTTATCCTGGAGAGAACGAGAATCGTAGAACGCGGCGGCCCGCCAGTTTGCCTGGCGGGCCTGCTCGCATTTTAGTCCAGCAGTTCGGCGGGAACCTTGCCGCCGTTTTCGGCCAGGGCCTTCATCAGTGCCTTGTGGAGCCAAATGTTCATCGTGGCGGAATCGTTCTTGTCGCCCGTATAGCCGAGTTCATCCGCCAGTTCCTTGCGTGCGGAAAGGCTGGAATCGAGGTCAAGCGCCTTCATCGTGTCCACGATGGAGCGGCGCCAATCGAGTTTCTGGCCATTTTTCTTGACCGCGGCGTCCATGATGGCAGCGACGTCAACGGGGCTTGAGGAGGCGGCAGGCGTGTTGTCGGCCGTCGTTGCCACGGCCTCATTGCTGGCCGTCGTCGCGGTTGCGGAGACATCCGCTGTCACCGGCTTCACGGCCTCGGCCGAAATGGTCTCGGCCGCAGCGGTTTCGACCGGCTTTTCCTCGGACGCCTTGCCGAAGAGCTTTTCCTTGATGGAACTGAAGATACCCATATCTGACTCCCTGTCCTTATCGCCGGCTTTCGTCCGGCGTGACGAGATAATAGGCTTGCCGTTCGTCTTTTCAATGAAAAGACGGCTCGTGAATCGGGAAGTTCAAGAGGTTGGCTCAATCCACGACATATCCAGCGAGTATTCGGGCACGGTCTTGAACGGCGTGGCCCATCCGCTGCTACGTTGCAACGACAGGCTCCTCGACTTGTTTCATGAGCCAGCGCTGGAATGCCTTCAGGGCCAGCGTCGGCTTGCGATCCGCCGGCGTCGAAAACCAGTACGCTGCTTTCGACCCATATCGGATACCGCCAGGATTGACGAGATTTCCGGCACGTAGCTCATCCTCTATGAGCTGCGGGGGAACGAGCGCCATGCCCTGGCCCGAAATCGCGGCACGCAGCACGAGCGTATAGTAATCGAAGCGCATCACGCCCTGCGGCTCCAGGTCCGGCTTCCCGTAGCCGTTCACGAGATCCGCCCAATGCAGAGGCGTTCCCGGATGTTCGATGATGATGCCGCGGGCTGCATCTTCGATGGTTTCGAGCGGACCCAGCCTCGCGAGATAGGCGGGAGAGCAGACCAGCCGGACATCCTTTCCGAACAGATAGATCGAATCCTCGCCGGGAAACGGTCCCCGGCCGAAACGGAAAACGGCATCGGGCTGCGCTGCAGGATTGTCCGTCGAGAACGTCGTGTACCGGACGTCGATATCCGGGTGCTTCTGGTTGAAATCGGAAAACCGCGGCAGAAGCCAGCGATCGCCCAGGATCGGCAGCACCTTCAGCCGGAGCGTATGGGAGTCCGACTGGAGCCGGGCGGCGCGGAATGCGGCCTCCTCCATCGCCTTCATCGCCACCTGCGCCTGCTCGAGATAGATGCGGCCAAGTTCCGTCGGCACCATGCCCGACGGCTTTCGTGTAAAGACCTGCGCGCCCAGAAGGTCTTCAAGGGTCAGCAGTTGTTTGCTGACGGCGCTCTGCGACAGGTTGATGCTTTCCGCCGCGGCCGTCGTCGAACCCCGCTCCGCGATCGCCAGCATCACGCGCAGCGCAGTCATGGAAGGCAGCGGCACAGAGGGATGAACCAATGGCATTCTCCGCGAGGGGCCTAGTCGGTTTCGTCATAACGTTAGCGCTTTTTCGCGTTTGTGCAAGCGATCCTTCGAAGGCAACCTGCGCTCGGGAACACATTCATCGACATGGGAGACTGACATGAAGGAACAAGCGACATTGCTTTGGGGAGGACGCTTTTCGAGTGGTCCATCTCCGGAGCTGGCGGCCCTTTCACGGAGCAATCCCAGCTTCTTCCGCCTGTCCCCCGAGGACATCGCCGGATCGCGCGCCCATGCGCGGGAACTTGCGCGCGCCGATGTCCTGACGGGAGACGAGCTGGCGACGATGCTGCAGGCGCTCGATGCCATCGCGGCAGATGTCGCCGCAGGGCGGGAGAAGCCGAAAGCTTCGGATGAGGACCTGCACACTTTCCATGAACGGCTGCTGGTCGAGCGGCTGGGCACATTGGGCGGGAAACTGCGCGCCGGACGGTCGCGCAACGACCAGACCGCAAACAACACCCGTCTCTACCTGCGCCGCACCGCGCGCAGGCTCGTGAACCTGGTCCTCGTCGTGCAGGACGCGCTTGCGACGCAGGCGACGGAACACGTCGAGACGGTCATGCCGGGCTTCACCCACCTTCAGCCCGCCCAGCCGGTTTCGCTCGGCCATCACCTCATGGCCCACGCGCAGTCCCTCAGCCGCGATATCGAGCGCTTCATCGACTGGGATCGCCGCTTCGACCGTTCGCCGCTCGGCGCCGCCGCGCTGGCCGGCTCGGCCTTCGCCCGGGATACGGAAAGCTCCTCGCGCGATCTCGGCTATGCCCGCCCCTGCGAAAATTCCATCGACGCCGTGGCAAGCCGCGATGTCGTGTCGGAATTCCTGTTCGTTACGGCCATGCTCGGCGTCAACCTTTCGCGCCTTTCGGAGGAGATCTGCATCTGGGCTTCGCGCCAGTTCGCCTGGGTGAAGCTGCACGATTCCTATTCGACGGGCTCGTCGATCATGCCGCAGAAGAAGAACCCCGACATCGCGGAACTCGCGCGCGGCATGTCCGGCACGATGATCGGCAATCTTGCTGGCATCCTCGCCACACTGAAGGCGATGCCGCTCGCCTACAACCGCGACCTTGCCGAAGACAAGCGGGCGCTGTTCGAGACGATCGACCTCCTCGATCTCATCCTGCCCGCCTTTGCCGGCATGGTGGCGACGATGACGTTCGACACCGGGCGCATGGCCGCCGATGCCCCGCGTGGCTTCACGCTGGCGACCGAGGTGGCGGACTGGCTGGTCCGGCAGGGCATCCCCTTCGCGCACGCCCATGAAATCTCGGGCGCCACCGTGCGCTATTGCGAGGAACGGGACATGGAGCTCGACGGGTTGACCGAAGCCGATCTGCCGAAGATCGACGCCGCGCTGACCGCCGACGTGCTGCGGACCATCGATCCCGTCCGGGCGCTTGCCGAACGCTTCGGTCAGGGCGGAACGGCTCCTGCCCGGGTGCGCGAACAGATTGCCGCATTCGCCGACACCTGCACGCGGCAGCGCGCCTGGGCGGCGCGCGGCCTCGAGGGCGTGGCGCTGGAACCCACGGCGGGGGTTGCCGCATGACGGACACCACCCTTCCTCAATCCAGCCGCGATGCCCATGACATCGCCCATCTCGAACTCGTCCCGCGCAGGCATGTGGGGCGAATGATCTTCGCCGCCATCGTGCTCCTCATGGTGGCGCTGCTGGTCCGCGCCTTCGTCGTCGGGCAGATCGAATGGCCGGTCGTCGGCCAGTTCCTGTTCGCCCCCGTCATCATCCAGGGTATCTGGAACACACTGCTGATGACGGTCGCGGCCATGTCGCTCGGCATCGCGCTCGGTGTGCTCATCGCGATCATGCGCATTTCCGGCAATCCGGTGCTCGAATATATCGCCCTGGTCTATGTCTGGATCTTCCGCGGTGCGCCGGCGCTGCTGCAATTGCTGCTCTGGTTCAACCTTGCCCTGATCTTCCCGACCATGGGCATTCCCGGCCTCTTCGAGTTCAACACCGTTGAGGTGATGACGCCCTTCGTCGCCGCCATGCTCGGCCTCGGCATCCAGCAGGGGGCCTATACGTCGGAAGTCGTGCGAAGCGGCTTGCTGTCGGTCGATGCCGGCCAGTACGAGGCCGCCCGGACGATCGGCATGACAGGCATGCAGACGCTGCGCCGCATCGTGCTGCCGCAGGCCATGCGCGTCATGGTGCCGCCGGTCGGCAACGAGGTGATCAGCATGGTCAAGCTCACCTCGCTCGCCTCGGTGATCCAGTATTCGGAGATCCTGCACAATGCGCAAGTCATCTACTACGCCAACACCCGCGTGCTGGAGCTCCTGATGGTCGCCAGCTTCTGGTACCTCGCCATCGTCACGGTGCTCTCGCTGATCCAGTCCCGGATCGAACGCTATTACGCCCGCGGCACCCGCGGCCGCACGACGATCTGAGGGGAGGCCGTGACATGACAAGCGAGATTCTGGTCAAGGCGGTCGATGTCTGCAAGAGCTTCGGCACCTTCAAGGCGCTGCAGGACGTGAGCCTTGAGGTGCGGAAGGGCGAGGTGAGCTGCATCATCGGCCCCTCCGGCTCGGGCAAGAGCACGTTCCTGCGCTGCATCAACCTCTTGGAACGCATCGATTCCGGCGCGATCTGGGCCAATGGCGAGCTGATCGGCTACCGCCGCGACGGCAACAAGCTCTACGAGATGAGCGACGCGGAGATCGCCCGCCAGCGGCGCGGCATCGGCATGGTCTTCCAGCGCTTCAACCTCTTTCCGCACAAGACCGCGCTGGAAAACGTGGTGGAAGGGCCGGTGCAGGTGCTCGGTGAAAGCCCGAAGGCCGCGCGCGACCATGCGCTGGAACTGCTCAAACGCGTCGGCCTTGCCGACAAGGCCGGCAGCTATCCGGCGGAGCTATCCGGCGGGCAGCAGCAGCGCGTTGCCATTGCCCGCGCGATGGGCATGCGTCCCTCGCTCATCCTGTTCGATGAGCCGACATCCGCACTCGACCCCGAGCTGGTGGCCGAGGTGCTCGACGTGATGAACGACCTCGCCGCCTCCGGCATGACGATGATCGTCGTCACCCACGAAATGGGCTTTGCCCGCAACGTCAGCAACACCGTCGCCTTCATGGATGGCGGGCGGCTGATCGAGCACGGCCCCTCGGCGCGGGTCCTGACCCAACCCGACAACCCCCGCACCGCTGATTTCCTCAAGGCCGTGCAACGATAACCGCAAGAACCGACAGGATGGGAACCACAATGCAAAAAGCAATTCTGGCCGCTTCGGCCTGCCTCTTCGCCATGACCGCACATGCGCAGGATCTGCCGGAAAAGTACAAGACCGCCGGCAAGCTGATCGTCGCCAACACGCCGAACTATCCGCCGATGGAGTATCGCGACCCGGCGACGAACGAACTCGTCGGTGTCGATATCGACCTCGGCAAGGCGCTGGCAAAACAGCTCGACACGGAAATCGAATGGTCCGAGATCGGCTTCGAGCAGATGGTCTCCTCGCTCAACACCGGCCGCGTCGATCTCGTGCTGAGCGGCATGAGCGACCTGCCGGCCCGCCGCGAGACCATGGACTTCGTCGACTACATGCGGTCCGGCGCGCAGTTCTACACCTCGGCCAAGCGCAAGGACGAGTTCAAGACCCTCACCGACTTCTGCGGCAAGACCGTCGGCATGAGCCGCCGCACCTCCTTCCCGGACGAAGCCGCCAAGTGGAGCGCGGCAAATTGCGAGGCGAACGGCAAGCCGGCGCTGAACATCGTCGGCACGGAAGGCTCGGCTGACGCCCGCACGCAGCTCAAGCAGGGCCGCCTCGACGGCGCGGTGCAGGGCTCGGAAACCCTGCCTTACCTGCTGACGCTCGAGAAGGACACCTACGCCATCGTCGGCGAGCCCTTCACGGAAGTCTATCAGGGCATCGGTTTCTCCAAGCAGACGCCGGAGCTGCGCGACGCCATCGCCGGCGCGCTGAAGGCCATCATGGCCTCGGGGGAATATAAGGCCATCTTCGAGAAATACGACCTTGCCGGCAGCACGCTGGACGGCGTGATGATCAACGGCGAAGCCGCGAAGTGATCGGAGAACGGCCCGGCGCGCCTGCCGGGCCGTTCTCCCCGCCTGCCCCAATGAGGATGTCATGATGTCCGATGCTGCCCGAGGCGGCCTGCCGGCGTTGCCGCATGTCGAGGCGCTTGCCGAATTCTGCGCCAGGCTGGCCCCTGCCGACCTGCCCGGCCGGATCGTCGCCCGCACGAAATCTCACCTTCTCGATACGCTCGGTGCCGCACTCGCCGGCACCCGATCCGCCGAATTCCGCAGGATGCGGGCGCTCGCCGCACCCGGCGGGCAGACGCCGCTTCTGGCCTCGTCCGAGCGGACGGCCCCGCGCGATGCGGCGCTTGTCAACGGCGTTGCCGCCCATGTCTTCGAGCTCGATGATTCCGGCGGCTGCGACCACACCGGCGCCGTCGTGTTGCCGGCGCTGCTGGCTGCCCTGCCCTCCTGCCCTGCGCCGGTCTCCGGCGGCGATCTCATCTGCGCGCTGACCGCCGGATACGAGGTCGGCCGGCGCGTGCTGGATGCCTCGGGCGGTTACGGCGCCCATAATGGCGCGGGCTGGCACTCCACCGGCACCTGCGGCACGCTGGCGTCGGCTGCCGCGGTCGCCCGGCTGCGCGGTTACGACAGTGCACTGTTTCGTCAGGCCGTGACGCTGGCGACCAGTTTCTCTTCCGGCCTGTGGGCCTTCAACCACGACGGCAGCCAGGCGAAGAAGGTGCATGCCGGCCGGGCCGCCGAGGGCGGCCTGCTTGCTGCCGATCTCGCCGCTGCCGGCTTTTCCGGCCCCGCGCAGGTCTTCGAGGATGTCTGGGGTGGCTTCTTCCGTTCCTTCGTGCGCGATGCGGGCCGGCCGGAGGAGTTTTCCGCGGGTCTCGGCTCGGCCTGGAAGATCGAGCGGGCCTCGCTGAAGCCTTATGCCGCCTGCCGCGGCGCCCATTCCGCCATCGACGCCGTTCGCGATATCCTCACCGACACAGGCCGTGCCGCTGCCGATGTCGTGAAAATCGAGTTGAGGCTAAGCCCTTTCCTGATGGACATGTGCGGCCGGGCGCGGCTGGAAACGCTGGCAGGCGCCCAGATGAGCCTCGGCTACGCGCTGGCCGCACTCTCGGTCTTCGGCCGCGTCGATCTCGAGCAGTATTCCGCCGCCGCGCGCAGCGACCCGCGCATCGTCGATGCGCTCGGCCGCATCCGGCTTCATCCCGACCGGGACATGCCGCAGATGGCCGAACCCGAGGTGACCGTCACCTTCGCGGATGGCAACAGCAGGACCGCCATGGTGCCGCGTGCCACCGGCTCCAGCGAACGCCCCATGACCGATGCGGCCATCCGCGCCAAGTTCGACAGTCTCGCGTCGATGGCGCTGCCCGTCGCCCCCGTTGCCGGTCTTGCGGCCTTCGTCGAGACGCTGGAACGGCAGGACGACTGCCGCGGCCTGCCCGAACTGCTGGTATCGGCGGAGCCCGAGCCGCCGGTCTTTGCCTGAAGAGGAGGTTTCATGACATATGATCTCAGCCCCCGGCCGCTCAACCCGGCGCCACCCGCACCGCATTTCGACTGGCCGCACGGCAAGAAGAGCGCGCTGTTCATCGGCTTCGACGTCGATGCCGAAACCGCCTGGATCGGCAACAACCACGCCAATGTCGACCGGATGGTGACAACCTCGCTGGGTGGCTACGACGCGCGCGTGGGGATCGCCAAGATCCTCGACCTCATGGACGTGCTGAACCTCAAGGCAACCTTCTTCATTCCCGGCTGGACCGCCGAGGCCCATACGGCGGCCTGCGAGCCGATCGTCAGGGCCGGACATGAGATCGCCCATCACGGTTACCTGCACAAATGCCCGGACCGCAACAAGCTGGATGAGGCCAGGGAGGAGATCGACCGCGGGCTGGCCGCGCTGAAATCCCGCCTTGGCGTCACGCCCGTCGGCTACCGGGCCCCGTCCGGCGAGAATTTCCCGGAGCTGCTCGCCTACCTCTCCGAACGCGGCCTGCGCTATTCCAGCTCCTTCCGCGACGATATCCGCCCCTATCGCCACAAGCTGGCCGACGGCCGGCCCGGCCCCGTGGAAATTCCGGTCAACTATGCGTTCGACGACTGGAACTTCGGTATCACCAGCCGCCTGGACGGCCGCCCGCTCTTCGGCAGGGACGCCATCCTGCCCCTCTGGCGGGAAGAATTCGCCGGCACCCACGAATGGGGCGGAGTGAGCACCCTGGTCCTGCATCCGCAAGTTTCCGGCCGGCCGATGCGCTGGCGGATCCTCCACGATTTCCTCGCCGAGATCGCCGCGCGCGACGACGTCTGGATCGCGACAGGCGCCGAGATCCTGGCGCATTACGAAGCCAGCACCGCACCGGCCTAGAAGACCGGTCACGCGCTGCCGGCAAGTCGACCCGCAGGAAAGCCCGACGTGCTTTCCTGCGGGCAATCGCGTTTGTGCATCCTGGCCCTAGTCGTTTTCCTCATAGCCTTAGCCGATATTTGCGTTTGATCGCCGGCAGAACTCTGCCAACCTTGGAACCGCAATAAAAACAAGTAACTAGCTAGGCGGGACCGAGGAAGATCCCGCCACGCCCTGCCGCATCGGCATGGGGCCGCCAGCCTCTCTGGAAGAGCGGACCCGTGCACCGGCCGGACCAACGTCAACCACCATCAGAGGGATGAACATGTCGAAACGAAACGCAATTTTGAAAGCCCTGGCCCTCGCGGCCGCCATCACCCTTCCTGCCACGGCCGGCGCCGAGGACATTGCCATGCCGCAGGCCCTCAAGGACAAGGGTCGTCTGGTCGTCGGCATCGAATCCAGCTATCCGCCCATGGCCTATCGCGATACGGCGACCAACGAACGCATCGGCCTCAACATCGACCTGGTGACCGCTATCGGAAAGAAACTCGGCATCGATGTGCAGTGGGAGGAGATGGGCTTCGAGCAGCTGATGACCTCGGTGGAAACCGGCCGCATCGACATGATCGGCGCCGCGATCAGCGATCTTCCCAAGCGCCGCGAGAAGATGACCTTCGTCGACTATCTCGTCACGGGCGCGCAGCCCTTCACGCTCAAGGACAAGGCCGAGACGCTGAAGACGAATCTCGACCTGTGCGGCCAGCGCGTCGGCGCGCCGAGCTTCACCAGTTACTTCCCCGAGGCGAAGAAGTGGAGTGACGAGAACTGCGTCGCGGCGGGCAAGCCGGCCATGATCGTCAACGGCACGAACGGCGCCACGGCAACGCGCCTCGACCTGAAGCAGGGCCGCCTCGATGCCGGCGTGCTCGGCCCGGAATTCGTCGTCCACCTGATGCGCGACGAGCCGGATACCTATGCGCTCGTCGGCGAGCCGCTGCTGACCAGCCTCTTCGGGCTTGCCTTCAAGAAGGACGACGTGGCGACAAGGGACGCCGTCGCCAAGGCGATCAACGCGCTGATCGCCGACGGCACCTATACCGAGATTCTCAAGAAACACGGCCTGGAGAAATGGGCGATGACCTCCACCAAGATCGACGCGGGCCAGTGAGCGGAGGACGATCGATGCACGCGATCTTGCTGCCGCGCACAGGCGGCCCGGATGTCCTGGAGTGGCGCGAGGTGGAAACACCTCGCGCAGCACCGGGAGAGGTGGTGATCGCCGTTGCGGCCGCCGCCCTCAATTATTCCGATCTGCTCCAGCGTCGGGGCACCTACAGCCTTGGAATTCCGCTGCCCCTGATCCTCGGCATCGAATGCTCCGGCACGATCGTCGAACTGGGCGACGGCGTCGAGGGCTGGCAGGTCGGAGAACGGGTCTGTGCGCTGGTCGCCGGCGGGGCGTATGCGGAGCAGGTGGCGGTGCCTGCGGCACAGCTCCTGCCGCTTCCCGCCAATGTCGATCCGATCGCCGCGGCCGGGCTTCCCGAGGCTGCCTGCACGGTCTGGTCCAATCTTCTCGATATCGCCCGGCTTCGGCCCGGCGAAACCGTGCTCGTCCATGGTGGTGCCGGTGGCATCGGTTCCTTCGCCATCCAGACGGCCCGCGCCATGGGCTGCCGTGTCTTCGCCACCGCGGGTGGAGAGGCGAAGCTGTCGCGCTGCCGCGCCTTCGGCGCCGACCGGGCGATCTCCTACCGCAACGAGGATTTCGTTGCCGTCGTTCGGGCGGAAACCGGCGGCAGGGGCGTGGATGTCATCCTGGACAATATGGGAGCGCCTTATCTCTCACGGAACATCTCCGCGCTGGCGCATGACGGCCGCATCGCGATGATCGGTCTTCAGGGGGGACGATCGGCGGAGATCAATCTCGGCCAGATGATGGGTCTTCGCGCTTCGCTGTTCACCACCTCGCTGCGCGACCGACCGCTCGCCGAGAAGGCGCGGATCGTCGCGGGCGTGCGCCGCGATCTCTGGCCTCTCCTGGAAAACGGCCGGGTCGCGCCGGTGATCGACCGGACCGTCCCTTTGCAGGAGGCACGGGCAGCGCATGCCTATATGGAGAGCGGCGGCCATGTCGGGAAAATCCTCCTGACCGCATAACCAGGCACTGCCCCTTGGCGGGGCAGCGCCCGTTCCCGGCATTAATCCGCAAGCGCCTCGAGTGCCTCGTCCTCCAGGCGGAAGAACAGCTTTTCCGGTTTGGGCGCGCCACCGAGGCGCTCATAGAAGGCAACGAGACGCAGGTCGGACGAATCCGCCGTCCAGTCGATGCGGGAAAGGCCGCGGCTCGATGCAATGCGGGCCAGCGCCCGCATCAGCGTCTTGCCGATGCCACGCTCGCGCTGCGCGTTTGAAACGTAAAGCTCTTTCAGGAAGATGCCCGGCTTCAGGCCGGGGCCGGGATAGATCGCGGAAAATGCGGCAAATCCCAGCACGGCCTCTTCATCCTCGCAAAGGAGGATTTCCGCTGCGGGCGGGCGGCGCGCCAGTCCAGCAATGATCTCTTCGTGTGACGGACAATAGACCCCGTAATGCGTCTGCATTTCCTGCATCAATGCAGCCAGCCTGGGCAGCGCCGGGTCGTCCTGCAAGAAAAAGCGTGTTTCGGTTTTCATGTGCGTCCTGATATCGATCGACTGCATCCTGCGCATCCCGCGCTCTTCTATACCAGAAATGGCGGAGGCGAACGGCCAAAGGTTCGCGAGCGTCTGAGCCGGACGATCCTATCGCGAAACGTGTGAGTGGAGACGAGACGTCTCAGTCCCTCGGGCAAGGCCAGGTCGCCGGCGTCTTGAGGCCTTTCGGAAGCCGCGTCGCGGTGTCGCCGCAGGCAATGTCGATTTGGGACTGGTCGAGGCCGGTCGCGCGGGAAAGATCCAGGCTCTCGATCCGCGTCAGCAGCATGAACGCCCTGTCGAAGCCGACCGTTCCTTCCACGCTCGCCTTGCTCAGATCGGCACGAGAAAGGTTCGCATAGGCAAAGCTCGCGCCCGAGAGGATCGCCTGGTCGAAGGACGCGCGGCTGAGGTCGGCCTTCTCGAAATTCGCGTAGCGCAGGTCGGCGCCATTGAACGCGGCGCGCTGAAGTTCTGCGGATGCAAACGAGGCTCCCTGCGCAACGACATTCTGCAGGTTGGATCGATAGGCTTCGACCCTTGCGAAATTCGCCTTGTTCAGACGGGCACCGTTGAACCAGGCCCGGATCAGGGTCGCCTTCTCCAGGACGGCCTCCGTCAGGTTCGTATCGCGCATGTCGGTGTAGCTCAGATCGGCATCGCGGAAATTGGCGCCGGTGAAGTCGCTGCCGCCCAGCATCAGGTTCTTCTTGCTGCAGGCGCTCCAATCAACCTCGGGCGCGGGGTCCGCCCGGCAATCCGCGGCGTCGGCATGACCGAGAGGAAGGCCCACGGTCATCGCCAGACATGCCGCGACGAAACCCAAAAGCATACCCTTCCGCAGTCCGCTCACCGACGTCACTCCCGTTGCAAAGACATTTTCCAATCCGACCGCACCTTAAATATGGCGATCAGAATCCGAATGTCATCAGCCAACCGCATATATGGACGCCGGATCGGGTATTCGCTTGCTGCCGGGGTTTGGGTATCTCCACATCGCCTTTGCCCCACGGAGTGACCTTCGTCACGCCTCCCCGTCTTCGAGGCGAGCGGCAAGCGCGCGGGATGGCTGCATGCCGAAGCGGCGGAGGAAGAGCTGGGAAAAATGGCTCGGATTGCTGTAGCCGACGGCAATTGCCGCCTGGGTGACGTTCATTTCCCCCCGTTCGATCAGGCGGCGGGCTTCCAGAAGCCGCTGCTCCTTGAGGAAGGTGTAGACGGCGAAGCCATAGAGGCTCTTGAAGCCGGACTTCAATCGCTTCTGCGTCAGGCCGACCTCGCGGGCCAGTTCGTCGAGCGTCCAGGGACGGGCGAGTTCGTCGACCAGCAGGTCGCGGGCACGCTGGAGCGGGCGGCGGTCGCGCGGCGGGATCGTCTGGGCCGGCTGCGTGCGGCGCATCGCGGCGATGGAGGCATTGATGATGTCGAGGGCGCGGGCCTCGAAGGCGAGGTCGTCCCCCTCCACCATGGCGCTGTCGAAGAGCGCGCGCGCGACGGCGAGCAGATTCGGTGGCACGGGCAGAACGCCGACCCAGGTGCCGTTGCCGGACGCCATGTGCAGGGCGTGGTTCTCGTCGAGATCGGTAAGGAGGTCGCCGGCGCCGAGCCTCTGCCAGAGGCTGATGTCGACCCGGATGTCCATGCCCTTGAAGCGGGTGCCCACGGGCACGTCATAGAGGCCGAGGGCCCCGTGCGGCGCGGCCATGATGTAGATGCGGCCCGGCCGGTAGGGGATAGATGACAGCCGTTGCTCGGCGTCGCTTCCCAGCAGCCATCCCTGTCCCGACGCCTCGAAGAGGAAATCGATCGCGACACAGGGCTCCGTTGCGAAGCGGCCGACGAAATCGGCCCCGATCACCATGTCGAAGACGGAGATCGTGAGGCCCGGCCGCACGCCGAGGATCTTGTAGGCGCCGTCCGTCGAGGTGGCGGAAAAGGTCGGGTCGGCAGGGCTCGGGCCAAGCACGACCACGTCGTCCTGATCGGACTGCGCTAGAACGCGCTGTTCCACACGGAGATTCATCTGCCTCACCAAATAATGGACCGGATCGCAATATCACTGAACCTGATTACAATAGTCAAGTTTTGCGCATCGGCCTAGTGAGGTCGCGAAATGCATTGTGAGGGTTGATGTCGACTGCTGTTGTGAATTTCGCCGGACGCTCGGCGAGCTGGGCCGTGCTGGGCCTGCTGGCCGGCCTCTACGCCGCTCAGTCGGTCACCGGCTCGATGGTACAGACCGCGCTGCCCGTGGTGCTGCGGGATGCCGGCTTGCCGCTCGATCAGATCGGCTATCTGGCCGTGCTGTTCCTGCCCTGGGCGTTGAAGTTCCTGTGGGCGCCGCTGATCGACCGCTTCCTGAGCGAGCGCATCTGGATCCTTTCCTGCCAGCTCGGCATCATCCTGTGTTTCCTTGCTGCCACAGCGCTGCCGCCGCAGATCCATATGGGCGCCCTTGCCGTGGTGCTGCTCGTCATGGGTTTCTTCGCCGCGACGCAGGATGTCGCGACCGATTCCCTAGCAGTCCGGGCTTCCGATGCCGAATCCCGCGGGCTTGCCAGCGGGGCCTCGACGGCCGGCGCCTATCTCGGTTTCCTCATCGGCGGCGGTCTCTGGCTCGTCGTCTACCAGCATGCCGGCTGGGCGGTTTCCATGGCCGCCATGGCCGGCTTCGTCTGTCTGCTGACCATTCCGGTCTTCCTGTCCGGCGGCGTTGCGGCCCCGAGGAGCAAGATGGCTTCGACCAGCCGCATGGCGGGCCTCAGGCGGACGATCACGAACCGCGCCCTGATGCACGGCCTGGCCTTCCTCGTGGTGTACCAGGTCGGCCTTCGCATGGGATCGGCGCTCACCGGACCCTATCTGGTCGACAAGGGCATTGCGCTCGACACGATCGGCCTCCTGCGCGGCGCAGGTGGCGCGGTCGCCGGCTTCATCGCCTCCTCGCTCGGTGCTCTCCTCGTGCAGGCGGCGGGCATCCCGCGGTCGATCGTGATCGCGGCCATGCTCAATGTCCTTCTGCTCGCAGCGCTCGGCCTTGCCGAATTTACCGGATCGGCCACGCCGATGCTCGCCCTCGGCCTCCTGCTCGTGCAGGTCGGGGCCGTCGCCTTTTCCTTCGTCGCGCTCTATGCGGCCATGATGAACTGGTGCAATCCGGAACAGACGGCGACGGACTTCGCCGTGCTCCAGAGCATCGACGCGATCCTTGCCATTGCTGCGTCCTCCGTTGCCGGCCTGCTCGGCAGCGCCTTCGGCTATGGCTGGCTGTTCGCCGCCTCGGCGGTCCTCATCCTCGCCGCCATTCTCCTCGCTCCCCGTACGCTCGGCGCCTCCGCCCGGATGGCGCAGGGCCTCGCACTTCCAGAAAAGGTATCGGAACCATGATGCGTCACAGCCTGTCCGGCGTCTCCTTTCTCGCCCTCGCCGCCAGCCTCTCGCCTTACAGCGCGGTGGCGCAGGACGTTGCCGCGGCATCGACGCTCGAGCCGATCATCATCACGGCCACCAAGCGCAGCGAAGACTATTTCCTGCTGCCGTCCACGGCCGATATCGCCGATACGGACGTGCTTCTGTCAAGCGACATCGATACCGTCGCCGATCTCGACCGCATCTTCCCGGACGTCAACATCCGCTCGCGCTCCAGCCGCGCTTATGCCAACTTCACCATACGCGGCCAGGCCTCGCTCGATTTCTACAATCCGAGCACTCAGGTCTATGTCGACGGCCTGCCACAGGACAGCTTCAACCTGACTCGCGCACTGCCCGGCGGCCTTGAAAGCGTCGAGCTGCTCTATGGTCCGCAGGGCTCGCTGTATGGCCGTGGTGCGATCGGCGGCGTCATCAACATCGTCACCCGCAAGCCGGACAACGAGGCGCGGTTCGACTTCGACGCCAACCTGACGAATGAAGGCGGCGGCGGCACCTTCCATGCCAGCACGCCGCTGATCGAGGATGTGCTCTACGGCGATGCGAGCCTTTCGTTGCTGGACACCAAGGATATGTACACGACCACGACCGGTGCGGATGTCGGCGGCACGAGGGACGTCAACGGGCAGGTCCGCCTCCGTTATGCTCCGACAGAAAGCCCCTGGGACGTGACTGTCAGCGCCGGCCGCGGCCATGTCTCCTCGACCGAGGAGTATTTCGTCCTGGAATCGATGCTGAACGACCGCATCGCCTTCGATGCGCCATCGGAATACGATCTCGACACCTGGAACCTTGGCATCAATGCCGCCTACGATCTCGGCTTTGCCACCGTCACGGCGCTGACCGGCTACCAGAAGAGCGCTCTCGACCGTACGGTCTTCGGCACCTACACGCCGGAGAAGCAGTGGACGCTGAGCCAGGAGCTGCGCATCGCCTCCAACCCCGATCAGGGCAGCCCCGTCGATTATGTGGCCGGCCTCTACTACCAGCATCTCGACTTCACGCGGACCGTGCCCATCGCCAACCAGACGTCGCGGCAGAAGATCGACTCCTATGCGCTTTTCGGCGATGTGACCTGGCACGCCACCGACCGCCTCGACATATCGCCCGGCCTGCGCCTCGATTACGAGCGCGCGACCGCCGAGGCGGTGGGCGGCGTGAATTTCAACGGCGACAACGCGTTCACCGCCCTCTCGCCGAAACTCGGCGCGAGCTACGGCCTGTCTGACGAATGGCGCGTCTATGGTCTTCTCAGCACCGGCTTCAAGGCCGGCGGCTTCACCCGCAACGTGACGTCCGCCAACAACGCCTTCACCTATGATCCGCAGCACACCTACAATGGCGAGGTGGGGCTCAAATACCGTGACGAGGCAGGCCTGCTGGAGGTGCAGCTTTCCGCCTATTACAACGTCACCAAGGACTACCAGATGTTCGTCGACGTGCAGCCGTGGCAGTACCTCCAGAATGTCGGCGAGGTGACGGCAAAGGGCATCGACCTCAAGGTCCGCGCGAAACCCACGGAGGAATTCGGCATCACCGCGGGCCTTGCCTATAACCACACGCGCTTTACGGACTACGACAATCCCGTGACGCCGGGCACGGACTTCACCGGCAACACCGTGCCCTATGCCCCGGAGTTCACCGCCAACCTCCTGCTTGACTATCGCTTCGAGCTGGAAAGCGGTCGCGGTGCGCTGGTTCCCTATGCCGGCCTCACCTATGTCAGCGAACACTATTTCGACGAGACGAACACGATCGGCCAGAAGGGCTATGCGCTGCTGGATCTCGGCGTCAAGTGGGAGCTGGACGACAAGGTCACCGCCGAGGCCTTCGTGACGAACGTCTTCGACAAGACCTATACGACCTATGGCTTCCAGTATCCCGGTCTCGGCAACCTCTACCAGCTCGGGCAGGGGCGCACGATCGGCGGCCGCATCAACATGACGTTCTGAGGAGCCCGGCATGCGTATCCTCATCGTCGGCGGCGGGCCCGCAGGCCTGACCTTCGCCGCCTGCCTGCTGCGGCACGGCATCGAACCGGTCGTCGTGGAAAAGGCCGCCCGTGGCCGTACCGGCGGCTATTCCATCGGGTTGCACATCAACGGCTGGCAGGTCGCCGAACGGCTCGGTCTCGTCGAGGCCTTTCGGGCGAAGGCCATGCCGCTCGGCCCCGCCCATCATCTCGACCGGCGCGGCCGAAAGCTCTTTTCCTATGACTACCGCACGCTGGCGAAGGCGGCGGAGGGGCGGCTTCTCGCCATCATGCGGAGCGATTTCCACGAGATCCTGACCGATGCCGTCGAAGGCAGGTGCCCGATCCGCTACGAGACGACCGTCACGGCACTTGAGGACGACGGGGGCGGTGTCGACGCCACCTTCTCCGATGGCAGCAGCGAGCGCTTCGATCTCGTCGTCGGCGCGGATGGTTACCGCAGCGCGGTCCGCGCCCTTGCCTTCGGCCCGCACGACGAATTTCTCCGGCCGCTCGGCTACCGCGCCAGCGCCTGGCGCGTGCCGCTCGGCAAACCTCTCGGGGCAAGCTTCGTCGGCATGATGGACGTCGACCATCAGGGCGGCCTTTACGCCGTCGGCGACGGTACCGCCGCCACGCTCTTCTGTTGGCGCGACGCGCGGACCGGCCGGCTCGATCCGGAGGCACGGCGCGCCGTGCTGCAAAAGGAGTTCGGCCATTGGCCGGAGCCGGTGGCCTCCGCGCTCACATCGGCCATCGACTGGGACCAGGCCTTCTTCGACACGGTCGCCCAGATCGAGGTCCCGAAATGGTCGAAGGGCCGGATCGCGTTGCTCGGAGACGCCGCCTGGTGCCTGACGTTCCTTGCCGGCCAGGGCACGTCCACCGCGATGGCCGGCGCCTACATCCTTGCCGCCGAGCTCGCGCGCAAGAACCACACGGAAGCCCTTGAGAGCTATGAGGCCCGGATGCGGCCGCTCGTGACGCGGATGCAGTCCGTATCCCGCAAGATCGGCGGGCACTACATCCCGCAGAGCACGTTCGGCATGCGCCTGCAGTCCTGGATCCTGCCGGTCATGCTCTCGCGGCCCCTCATCCGGTTCACGTCCAGCCGGCTGGCCGCGCCATTGCTGGCGCTCGACTGAACAGGTGCACAAATAACTTGACTAACAAATTCATATATTGTGATCGTTCTCCGGTCGAAACCGATACACGCGGAAGCCGGCCGCCCGCCGGCCGCGATGCTGCTCGTGCCTGCGGAGAATGCCGTGGAGATCATCCGCGCCTGTGGCCTCAACATTTTCCTGGAGACATCGAGCGTACGGCGGGAAATGGTCTGGGAAAGCACAACGCCGCCCGGCCACTGGCTCGGAACGCTGCTGGAAGGCAGCCTTTCGGTCCAGCAGGAGGGGTTCGGCGAACATCGCTGGGAGGGCGGCGGCGGCACGATCTTCTCCACCAGCGACAATGTCGCGACGCGCCATGTCGTCCTGCGTGACGGCAGCGTCGCAGCCGTCTTCGTGCAGATCGAGGCGGAAATGGCCGAACCGCTGATCGGCGGCGATACGCTGGCGCTCATCGCGCGCAAGACGCCCGATCCCCGCCCCGCCCTGCCGGAAGCGGCCCGGACGATCGCCTGGCAGATGCTCGGCTGCCCGCTGCGGGGGCCTGCCCGCCGTCTCTACATGACCGGCAAGGCGATGGAGATGGTCGCCCATGTGCTCGACGACGCCACCATGCCGGATCATGTTTGCGATCCCGGCGGATGGTCGGCCCGCGACATCGCCCGGCTGCACGAGGCGCGCAGCATCCTCCTGGCCGAACTCGCCGCGCCGCCGAGCGTACCGGAGCTGGCCCGCCGGGTGGGCACGAATGCGAAGAAGCTGGGGGCCGGCTTCCAGGCGCTGTTCGGCACCACCGTCTATGGCTTCGTCAAGGCGAGCCGGCTGGATGCCGCCCGGCTGATGCTTGAGGGCGGCGAAACGTCGATTACCCACGTTGCCCGTCAGGTCGGCTACCAGCCGCAGCATTTCGCCACCGAGTTCCGCCGCCGCTTCGGCGTGGCACCCACCACCATCGCCGGCAGGGCGCGCTGACCCGATAGTCCGATTCCCGAACGTCTTTGCCGCGATCCCGAACGGTCGCGCAATTGTGCCACCGGCCGGCCGCATGCGAAGACCCTCACAAACATGAGGGATTTGATCATGAATAAGAAACGCCACGTCGTCCTGCATGCCGCCGTCCTTGCGACAGCCATGGATGCCGGCTCGCTTGCAGCCCAGGAGCGGGCGGCAGACGGAACCGCGTCCGCCGGGGCGACGGTCCTGGAGCAGATCGTCGTCACGGCCCGCCGGCGCGAGGAGAAAATCCAGAGCGCCCCGGTGGCGGTCACGGCCATTCCCGCCGATGCGCTCGGCAAGGGGCAGACGGACACGATGGAGGATGCGGCCTTCAAGGCACCGAACGTGCTCTTCAACGGCCAGGGCGGCCCGGTCAGTATCCGCGGCGTCACGTCGCTCGGCATTGCCGGCGGCGTCGACCGGCAGCCGGCGGTTGGCATGTTTCTCGATGACGTCTACCTCGCGCGGCCGATGGGCTATCCCTTCATCCTGGAAGATCTGGAGCGGGTCGAGGTCGTGCGCGGCTCGCAGGCGACGCTCTACGGCAAGAACACGATCGGCGGCGCGATCAACCTGATCTCGCGCATGCCGGGCGACACGGCCGGCGGCGAATTTTCCGCGACGATCGGCACGGATCTCGACAGCCGCTTCAAGGCGGCCTTCGAGACGCCGATCGAGGGAACGGACTGGGCGGTGCGCGCCTCCGGCGCCTGGAGCGGTAATCGCGGCTATATCGAAAACCTCGTCACGGGAGAGGATGTCAGCGATACCGATTTCTTCTCCGGCCGCGTGGTCGCGACCGGGCAGGTGGGCGACGGCACGCGGATCAAGATCACCGGCGACTACACGCGCGACCGCAGCGATGGCGGGCTCTGGTACGCACCCCTGCCGCTTGCCTTCGACCACAAGGCGACGCACGACTTCGAGCCGGAGAACCGCGTGGACAGCGGTGGGGTCTCCATGCGCATCGATCATGACTTCGAGACCATGCAACTGACCTCGGTCACTGCCCTGCGCGGCCATGAAATGCGCAGCTATCTCGACGGCGACTTCACTGCGACGCCCTATATCGGCCAGGCGCAGGAGGAGACGCAGCGCCAGTTCAGCCAAGAGCTCCGCCTCTCCTCGCTGAACGACGATGTCTTTCGCTGGAGCGGCGGCCTTTTCTACATGCATGAGCGCTTCGAAGGCACGCAATACTTCGATCTTGCCACCTTCCCGCGTGATCTGTGGAGCCGCGATGTCTTCGAACAGTCGGCCGACACGGTCTCGGTCTTCGGCGAGGCGAGCTATTTCCTGACGCCGGAATGGGAGGTTTCGGCCGGCGGGCGCTACACCCTCGACCGCAAATCGACGACGAGCGAGATCTCCTCGTCGAGCGGCAGCTCCATGTTCGGTACGCCGGGCCGGGCGGAAGGCGACGCCACCTTCTCCAACTTCTCGCCGGAAGCGGCCCTTGCCTATCACCTGTCCGAAGGCAATCTGGTCTATGCCAAGATCAGCCGCGGCTACAAGTCGGGCGGCATCAGTCCCTATATCGAGGCGGACGGCTCGGCGAACCGCTATGATCCCGAAACCACCACCTCCTACGAGCTCGGCACCAAGGCGACCTCGGACGACGACCGGTTCACCCTGGCGGCCTCCCTCTTCTACATCGACTGGAAGGACCAGCAGGCGGTCATCTACACGACACCGTTCACCCGCGTCTATCGCAATGCCGCGGCCGCGACCTCGAAAGGCCTGGAGATCGAGGCGACGGCGCAACTGACCGAGGAAATCGGGCTGCGCGCCAGCTATGGCTATACCCATGCCAGATATGACGATTTCGTCGATACGGTGATGGGAGCGGTCTATACCGGCAACGACCTGCCCTTCGCGCCGCGCCACAGCGTCGGCGCCGGCCTGACCTTCGAACGCGAGCTTGCGGCCGGCGCCGTTCTCAAGGCCGGCATCGACTATACGTTCCGCAGCTCCTATGCCTTCACCGCCGACAACACGTACCGGCAGGAGCCGACGCATCTCGTCGATGCCCATCTCAGCGTCGCGAAGGACGGCTGGAGCGCCAGTCTCTGGGCCAAGAACCTGACGGATGAGCGCTACTTGAAGAACTACTTCAGCTACAGCGGCACGGACATGGGCGTCGCCGCGCCGGGCCGCACGATCGGCATCACGCTTGCGAAGGTGTGGTGACATGACGGGACACGAAAATGCCGTGCCTCTCGCCCTCCCGCAAACCGGCACCCCGGCGGAGACCGGCCAGCTGCGCTTCTTCCTGCTGATTGGTGCGCTCTATTTCACGCAGGGCCTGCCGATGGGACTTTCCATGGAGGCCGTGCCCGTCCTCATGCGCCAGGGCGGCGCCTCGATGGATGTCATAGCGCTGGTGCCGCTTGCCGGCCTGCCCTGGATCATCAAGTTCCTGTGGGCACCCGTAGTCGACAACCACTGGAAGGCAGGGTTCGGCCGGCGCAGGAGCTGGATCGTGCCGATGCAGGTGATCCTTGCCGTCTGCCTGGTCGTGCTCGCCTTCCTGCCGCTCGAGGGACAGGGCCTGTCTTTCGCGGTGGTGGCACTCGCGCTCGGCTCGATCGCCAGCGCCACGCAGGATACCGCAACGGACGGCCTTGCCGCCGAGCAGCTCGCAGGTCGTGGCCTCGCCTATGCCAATGCCCTGCAGATCGGCGGCATGATGGCCGGTTTCATGGTCGGTGGCGGCGGGGTCCTGATGATCGCCGACACGCTCGGTCAGCAGGGCGTGTTTCTGCTGCTCGCCCTCTTCCCTGCCCTGACGGTCGGCCTCGCGCTCTCCTGGCGTGAACCCCCGCGGCCTGCCGCCGCCCGCGACGGCGACAGGGCGCGGCTTGCCGATACATTCCGCCGCCCGGGCATCCGGCTGCTTCTCGCGCTGGCGTTCATCTACGGCGGCGCCCATGCGGGCGGCCTCAGCGTCAGCAAGATCTTCCTGGTCGATCAGGGCTGGTCGAACCAGGACACCGGCCTTGTCGCGACTTTCAGCGGTTTTGTGATGCTGCTTGTCGGCTGCCCGCTCGGCAGTGCGCTGACCGCGCGCAACCGGTGGTTCGCCATGGCAGCGGGCATGGCGCTTGCCGCGATCTCCTTTGTCCTCTGGAGCCTGCTCGCCGGCGGCATTCTGCCTGCCGGGTGGTCCTCGGTCCTGCTCGCCATCGGCGTCCTGTCCGTCGCGAGCGGCTTCATCGCGGTGTCTGCCGCGACGATCATCATGGCCTTTGGCGGCGCCGGAAAACAGGCGGGCACGGATGTCACCGTGCTGCAAAGTGCCAACGTGCTCGGCGAGATGGCGATTGCCGGCCTCGTGGTCTGGGTGGTCGGACGCGCCGGTTATGGCCTAACCTTCGCAGGCGCCGCGCTCCTCTTGGTCCTGGCCCTTCTCTTCGTTTCGCGCGCTGCCCGCGCCATTCACCTTACCCGATAAGCGAGGCCCTTCATGTTCACCCTTTCCTCCGGCATGGTCGACCGCATCGCGCGGCGGCCGGGCGGCCTGCTCGGCTACCTGCTCTACCGCTTCCCCTTCGGCCACAAGACCGGCTTCGATCTTGCTTTCAGCCGGCTGCCGCCGGCGCGCGGCGATCTCGTCCTGGAAGTCGGCTGCGGTGGCGGCGTCTTCCTGCGCCGGCTCCTGAAATGCGGCTGTCGGGCGATTGCCGTCGACCACAGCCCGGAGATGATCGCCAATTCGGGCCGTCTCAACGCCAAGGCGCTCGCCACGGGGCAGCTCTGCCTGCATGAGGCGGATGCGGCGGCCCTGCCCGTCTCGACGGGTACGGTCGACAAGGTCTATTGCCTCAATGCCTTTTTCTTCTTTCCCCGGCCGGCCGAAAGCCTCGCCGAGATGGCGCGTGTGCTGAAGCCCGGCGGCAGGCTGGCCCTCATCACGTCCCCGCCGGCCTTCCGCCGGCAGATCGCCCGCTTTTCCGCCAGCATGGCCGCGA
Source organism: Shinella sp. WSD5-1 (assembly GCF_963942435.1). Taxonomy (GTDB): domain Bacteria; phylum Pseudomonadota; class Alphaproteobacteria; order Rhizobiales; family Rhizobiaceae; genus Shinella; species Shinella yambaruensis. Next base: position 84,097 of record NZ_OZ012605.1, on the reverse strand, counting down.
GCATGCGCTTTGACGAGCCGGAAGCGCTGGCCGGATGGGCGGAAGCCTCGGGTCTGGTGCCGATCGAGACACGCGAGGTCGCCGGCGCCGGCTATCTGTTTATCGCCGGCAAGGAGACCGCGGCATGAGCGACGATGCCATCATCGAAATGCCGGGCTTCCGTGGCCGCATCACCGGCAGGCTGGGCGACATGGTGGTCATCGACGCGGAGGTGGAGGCCGATATCCCGGCACATGCCGCCGAGACGGAGGAGTTCGCCGTCGTCATCGCCGGCCGTTTCGAACTCGACATGAACGGTGAAACGCTCTCCTGCGGCCCCGGCGATCATCTCGTCGTCGGGGCCGGCGTCGACCATGCCATCCGCGTCATCGAGCCGGGCCGACTCATTCTCATCGGCAGGATGTGAGTTCCCGGTCATCGGCGCGTCAGCCCTTGCGGGTCACCAGGCGGGTATCGAGATAGGCCTGCAGCGCTTCTGCTCCTCCCTCCGTGCCGTGGCCCGAATCCTTGATGCCGCCGAAGGGGACTTCGGGCAGGGCCAGGCCGAGATGGTTGATGGAGACCATTCCGGCTTCCACCTCGTTGCCGAGCCGCGTCGCGGTGGCGCTGCTGCGCGTGAAGGCGAAGGCGGCAAGGCCGTAGGGCAGGCGGTTCGCCTCGCTGATCGCCTCGCCGAGATCGCCGAAGCGGTTGACGACCGCGACGGGGCCGAAGGGCTCCTCGTTCATGATGCGTGCCGCCACCGGCACGTCGGCCAGCACGGTCGGCTCGAAGAACCACCCTTCATTGCCGATGCGGCGGCCGCCCGTCTTCAGCGTCGCACCATGCTCAAGGGCGTCGCCGATCAGGCTTTCCAGCGCCGGGATGCGGCGGTCGTTCGCCAGCGGCCCCATCTCGATATCGGCATCGAGGCCGTTGCCGACCCGAACGGCCTTCGCCCCGGCCGTGAACCGCTCGGTGAAGGCATCGGCGATCTTCTCCTGCACGAGGAAGCGCGTGGGCGACACGCAGACCTGCCCGGCATTGCGGAACTTGTTGCCGACCATCAGGTTCACGGCAAGGTCAAGGTCCGCATCCTCGGCGACGATGACCGGCGCATGGCCGCCGAGCTCCATCGTGGCGCGTTTCATATGCGCGCCGGCGAGCGCGGCAAGCTGCTTGCCGACCGGTGTCGATCCGGTGAAGCTGATCTTGCGGATGACCGGGTGCGGGATGAGATATTCCGAGATCTCGGCCGGAACGCCATAGACGAGATTGATGACGCCGGCCGGGATACCTGCATCGGCGAAGGCGCGGATAAGGGCCGCGGGCGATGCCGGGGTTTCCTCCGGTGCCTTGACGATGATCGTGCAGCCGGCGGCAAGCGCCGCGGAAAGCTTGCGGACGACCTGGTTGATGGGGAAGTTCCACGGCGTGAAGGCGGCAACCGGCCCGACGGGCCGCTTCAGGGTGATCTGCAGCACATCCGGCGCACGGGAGGGGATGACCTGCCCGTAGGCGCGCTGCGCCTCGCCGGCAAACCAATCGATGACATCGGCGCCGGCCAGCGTCTCCATCCGCGCCTGCGACACCGGCTTGCCCTGCTCCAGCGTCATCATGACGGCGATCTCGTCCGCCCGCTCGCGCAGGATATCGGCGGCGCGGCGCATCAGCCTCGCGCGCTCATGGGCCGATGTCGCGCTCCACTGCGCGAAGGTGCGCTCGACGGCGGCCAGCGCCTCGTCGAGATCCGCACGATCCGCCCAGGCGACGGTGCCGATCGGCTGGGCCGTTGCCGGGTTGAGGACGGGAATGGTCCGGCCGCCGGTCCCCGGACGCCACACGCCGTCGATGAAAAGCAATGTGTCGGGATAAGTCGTCATCATAAGATCCTCATTCGTATCATGCGTGGTTCACATCGGCGCGGCCGAGCTGGAACATCGGCCCGCCGCGTCTCCGCGGAAAGCCATAGCCGTGGACTTCTACAAGGTCGATATCGACAGCGCTTGCCGCGATGCCTTCTTCAAGGATCGCCTGCCCCTCCTGTGCCATCGCGGCCATCAGTCTGGCAACGATCGTCTCGCCCGCCATGTCCTTTCGCGGCCCTACGAGCGGCGCGATGATCCGCTCCGCTTCCGCGGAGGGCTGGGGACGGCGGTCACCGGGCGCATAGTCGTACCAGCCGCCGCCGGTCTTCTGCCCCTTGCGCCCCGCGCGCACCAGAAGGTCCCCGGGCAGATCCGGCACGGGCTCGCCCCGCGCGCGGGTCGCCTCGCGATGGAGGAACGCGATGTCGAGGCCCGCCATGTCCTGCATTTCGAACGGCCCCATGGCAAAGCCGAAGCCACGCATCGCCGCATCCACGGCGGCAATGGGAACGCCACCACGGACCAGTGCTTCCGCTTCCGCCCGGAACCGGCGGAGGATGCGGTTGCCGATGAACCCGTCGCAGATGCCCGCGCGCACGGGGATCTTGCTGAGGCGGCGGGCAAGGTCGAAGCCCGTCGCCAGCACGTCCGGCGCCGTTTCCGGCGTCGGCACGATCTCCAGGAGTTTCATGATCTGCGCCGGGCTGAAGAAATGGAGGCCGAGAAAACGCTCCGGCCCCGGCAGGCCTTCCGCGATCAGCCGCGGATCGATGTAGGAGGTGTTGGTGGCAAGAATCGCATCCGGCCGGCAGATGCGTCCCAGCGCGGCGAAGACGGCGCGCTTGAAGGCGAGGTCCTCGAACACAGCTTCGATCACGAGATCGCACCGCTCCATGCCGTCATAGCCGATGCTCGTTTCGAGGTGGCCTAACCGCTCGGCCAGCTCTTCGCCGGTTATATGCCCCCTGCGCCGGGACGCCTCGAAGAGGCCCGCGATCGTGTCGCGTGCCCGCGAAACGCCGGCCGCATCCTGCTCGACAAGCACGACGGAAAGACCGGCATTGAGAAGCGCCGCGGCGATCCCGCTGCCCATCGTTCCGCCACCGACGACGCCCGCCGTCGCGACAGGCCTCGGCGCTATCCCGCGGATGTCTGCCGGCCGGAGTGCCGCGCGCTCGGCAAAGAACAGGTGGCGGAGGGCAGCCGCCTCCTCGCTCCCGCGCAGCGAAAGGAAAGTCGACCGCTCGCGCGCAAGGCCGGCCTCGGCACCCTGCTCTATCCCGCATTTCAGGGCCTCCAGCGCCTGCAGGGGCGCCGACGCGCCCTTCGCGCGCGATGCGATCCTCTTTTCCGCCTCCGTCCAGACCTCTTGCGCGGGCGCGGACAGCGGACGATCGAGGCTTGGCGGGGGCAAGGCTTTTTCGTGCACTTCGCGGGCGAAGGCGATGGCGCCCGGCAGCAGCGGTTCCTCGATCAGCGCATCGACCAGCCCGAGCCGTACCGCCTCCGCGGCGTCCACCGTGTGGTTCTCCGCAACAACCCGGATCGCCTCGGCGACACCGATCACCCGCGGCAGGCGCTGCGTGCCGCCGGCGCCCGGAATGATGCCGAGATTGACCTCCGGCAGGGCGAAACGGGCGGTTCCGGTCGCGACCCGCAGGCGGCATCCGAGCGCAAGTTCCAGGCCTCCGCCGAGCGCCGCACCGCGGATCGCCGCGATCCACGGCTTTCCCGCCCGCTCGATGCGCGCGATGACATCGGGAAGGAACGGCGGTTCCACCGGCCGGTCGAATTCGGCGATATCGGCTCCCGCGACGAAGAGGGCGCCGCCGCCGGTCAGGACGACGGCCCGGATCGCGGGGTCGCCGTCGAACTCCTGCGCCAGGGACAGCAGCCGCTCCCGTACGGTCCTGTTGATGGCATTGACCGGCGGATTTGCGATCGTGACGATCGCGACCCCGCCGTCGATATCGACACTGACGGTCATCTCGTTCTCCGATGTTGCGGGCTCATATGGCGCAGCCACACGCCTAAGCGATCGCGCTTTGGGCGGGCTGCGGCGAAGGTGCGCTCCTTATGTCTCGGCAGGCGATGACGCCGGAAAGGGCCAGGCTCTCGATCCGCGCCTCCTCGAAACCCAGCACGTCGCGCAGCACGCCGCGTGTATCCTCGCCGAGAAGTGGCGGCGCCTTCGCATCGGTATTTGCCTGTGCGGCAAGCCCGTGGGCGGGGCGGATCAGCGCGACGACACCGAGCTCCGGGTGTTCAAGACGCTGCACGACGCCCCGTTCCGTCACACTCGGGCTCTGCAGCGCCTCGGAGACGGACTTCACCTGTCCGGCCGGCACGCTCGCCGCAAGGCAGGCGGCAAGCCAGTGATCGCAGGTCTCGTCGCCGATGATCGCCGCGAGGAGCGGCAGCAGTTCGTCTCTGTGCAGGGCGCGCTGGTGGGAGGTGACGAACCGCGGGTCGCGGGCAAGGTCGGGCCGGCCGATGACCTTTTCGCAGAAATCGACGAACATGCGGTCGTTGCCGACGGCAAGCGCGAAGGTGCCGTCGCTTGCCTTGAAGATCTGGTAGGGCACGACCGTTGGATGCGCGTTGCCGTAGCGCACCGGCTCCACGCCGGCGTTGAGATATCCGGTTCCGACATTGATCAGGAGGTTGAGCGTCGCATCGAGCAGGGCCACGTCGATATACTGCCCCTTCCCCGTATCCCGGCGCTGGTAGAGCGCGGCGAGGATCGACTGGGTGGCAACCATGCCCGCCACCACATCGGTGAAGGCGACGCCGAGCCGGTTGGGCGGCCCGTCCTCCTCGCCCGTGATGGACATCAGGCCGCTTTCCGCCTGCATGATGAAATCGTAGCCCGGCCTGTCGCGCTCGGGACCCGTCTGACCGTATCCGGAAATCGCGCAGTAGACGATGCCCGAATTGATCTTCCGGATATCCTCGTAGCCGATGCCCAGCCGGTCGACAGTGCCGGCACGGAAATTCTCCACCACGACATCGGCCCTGGCCGCGAGATCGAGCACGATCTGCCGGCCCTCCGGCGTCTTCAGGTCGAGCGCGATGCTCTGCTTGCCGCGGTTGGCGCACAGATAATAGGTGCTGACCCCCTTGAAGTTCGGCACGGACCAGGCGCGCGTATCGTCGCCGCCCTTGATGTTCTCGATCTTCCAGACCTCGGCGCCGAGATCCCCGAGGCTCATGGTCGTCCATGGCCCCGCAAGAACGCGCGTCAGGTCGAGGACACGAATGCCCTCGAGCGGCAATTTCAATTGCGTCATTCCATTCCTCCAGGCCCGCTCTTCTGACGGGCCGACAAACCGATCTCCATGGCATTCGGAAAGTGGCAGGCGACCGAATGACCTTCCTCTCGTTCGTTCAGCGGCGGCTCCACCTCCGCGCAGAGCTTCTGGGCGATGGGGCAGCGCGTGCGGAAGCGACACCCGGACGGCGGATTGAGCGGGCTCGGCAGGTCGCCCTTCAGCACGATGCGCGAGCGGCTGCGCTCGAGCGCGGGGTCGGCCAGCGGCACGGCGGACATCAGGGCCTGGGTATAGGGATGCATCGGTGCCCGATAGAGCCGGCGCTTTTCGGCGATCTCGACGATCTTGCCGAGATACATGACGGCCACCCGGTGCGAGATGTGCTGCACGACGGACAGATCATGCGCGATGAAGACATAGGCGGTGCCGAAATCCCGCTGGATATCCTTGAGGAGGTTGAGCACGCCCGCCTGCACGGAGACGTCGAGCGCGGAGACCGGTTCGTCGAGCACGAGCAGTTCCGGCTTCAGTGCGAGGGCCCGGGCGATCACCACGCGCTGGCGCTGGCCGCCGGACAGTTCGTGCGGATAGCGCTGGCCGTGCTCCGGGTTGAGGCGGACGAGGTCGAGCATCTCGGCGACCCGTTCCTTGCGCTGAACCTGCGAGAGGTCGCTGATGCGCAGCGGCTCGGCGATGTTTTCGGCCACCCGCATGCGGGGATGCAGCGATGCATAGGGATCCTGGAAGACCAGCTGGATCTTGCGGCGCAGGGCGCGCATCTCGGCGGGGTTCGCCGCGTTGATGTCGCGGCCTCGGAACAGGGTCTGCCCGCTGGAGGGCTCGATCAGCCGCAGGATGCAGCGGCCGAGCGTGGATTTGCCGCAGCCGGATTCGCCGACCAGCCCCAGTGTTTCGCCGGGCTTGACGTCGAAGGACACGCCGGTCACCGCATTGACCTCGGCAATCTCGCGCTCGAAGATCAGGCCGCCGGTGACGGAGAAACGCTTCGAGAGGTCCCTGACGGAGAGGATGGGTTCCGGCCCGGTCATGCAGCACTCCCGACGGGAAGGGTGGCGAAATGGCAGGCCGCCCGATGATCGCCGTTCGAGCGGACCGGCGGCGGCACATGCCGGCAGATATCCTGCGCCTGCGGACAGCGGGGGTGGAAGGCGCATCCGCCGGGCAGTTTGCCGAGGGGCGGCGGCGCGCCGTCGATCGAGAAGAGCCGCTCCTTCTCTTCTGCCATGTTGGGGATCGAGGCGATGAGGCCCCGCGTATAGGGATGGGCCGGTCGCGCGAAGAGGGCGTCGACGTTCGCCTGTTCGACGACCTCGCCGGAATAGACGACCGCGACCCTGTCGGCATGCCCGGCAAGCACGCCGAGATCGTGGGTGATCAGGATGAGGCCGAGATTGAGCCGCCGTCGCAGGTCCGTCAGGACGTCCATGATCTGCGCCTGCACGGTCACGTCGAGGGCGGTCGTCGGCTCGTCGGCGATCAACAGGTCGGGATCGTTGGCGACGGCCATGGCGATCATCACGCGCTGGCGCATGCCGCCGGAAAATTCATGCGGGAACTGGTGGATGCGGCGGTCGGGCTGGGGAATGGCGACGAGGGCGAGCAGTTCGGCGGCGCGGTCCATCGCCGCCCGCTTCGAGACGCCCGCATTGTGCAGCCGGATCGTTTCGGCGATCTGCGCGCCGACCGTCATGACCGGATTGAGCGAGGACAGCGGGTCCTGGAAGATCATGGCGATGCGCGATCCGCGCAGCGCGCGCAGCTGCGCCATGGGCATGCCGACGAGCTCGCGCCCGTTGAACCGGGCCGATCCGCTGACGGAGGCGGTCTTCGGCTGGAGGCCGAGGGCGGAGAGCATGCCGACCGACTTGCCGGAACCCGATTCGCCGACGATGCCCAGCACCTCGCCATGGTCGACATGCAGGCTGATGCCGCGCACGGCCTCGAACGATTGCCCGTGGCGGGTGAAGGAGACGCGAAGGTCGCGAACGGCAAAGAGCGGTTCCTGTTGCATGGTGCGCCTCATTTCGACTTCGGATCGAAGTAGTCGTGCAGGCCGTCGCCGATGAAGTTGAAGCCGAGCACGATGGTCAGGATGGCAAGGCCCGGCCCGAGGGCGACCCACCAGGAATAGAACTGTGCCGCCCCGTCGGAGATCATCGAGCCCCATTCCGGCGTCGGCGGCGTGGCGCCGAGGCCGATGAAGCTGAGCGATGCGGCAAGAAGGATCACCTGGCCAAGATCCATCGTCGCGCTGATCAGCACCGGCGTCCAACAGAGCGGCAGGATATGCTTGAAGAGGATACGTCCCTTGCCGGCACCCGCCGCGACCGCGGCCTCGACATGCTCGCGCTCGCGGATTTCCAGAACCTGCGCGCGCATGAGGCGGGCATAGACGGGCCACCAGACGATCACCATGGCGACGGTCGCATTCTCAAGGCCGGGACCCAGCGAGGCCGCGACGGCCATGGCGAGGAGCATCGGGGGAAAGGACAGGGTGACGTCGACGAGCCGCATGATCGCCGAACCGAGCAGGCCGCCGGCATAACCGGAAATCGCGCCCAGCATGGCCCCGATCGTGACGGAGAGGGCGACCACGACGATGGCGATCGGGATCGAGTGTTGCGCGCCGTAGAGGGTCCGGCTGAGGACGTCCCGCCCGAGCGCGTCGGTTCCCAGCCAATGGCTCCAGCTCGGCGCCTGGAGCCGCCGGCCGACCATGTCGAGCGGCGCATAGGGGCTCATCAGCGGCGCGAGCAGCGTGACGGCGAACCAGAAGACCACGATCGCGATGCCAATCGCCAGCGGGATCGACAGCCATGCCGGCCGGCGGAGGGGAACGAGGGTCATTGCGATCATGTTTTTATCCCAGACGCACGCGCGGATTGGCGATGACATAGGCAATGTCGGTGATGAGGTTGGTCAGCAGGAAGACCACGCCCCCGACGATGGTGACCCCGATGATGGCGGGAAAATCGAGGCCGCGCGCCGCCTCCACCGCGTAGGACCCCATGCCCGGCCAGGAGAAGATCGTCTCGGTCAGGACGGCCCCCGTGAGCAGGTAGGCGAAGGAATAGCCGATGACGGTCAGTGTCGGCACGAGCGTGTTGCGCAGCGCATGGCGCACCACGACACGAAGCTCCCCCGCCCCCTTCGCGCGCGCCGTCAGGATGAATTCCCGGTCCAGCACCTCCAGCATATTGGCGCGCACCAAGCGGGATATGGTGCCGGCGACGGCCCAGCCGAGCACGAAGGCGGGCAGGATCAGATGCCAGAGCGCATCCAGAAAGAGCTTCATGTTCCCGGCGATCAGGGTGTCGATGGTCATGAAGCCGGTGACGGACGGCGGAGGGGTCGCCCGCGGATCCAGCCGGCCGGGACCGGGCAGGATGCCCCATTTGACCGAGAAGACATAAAGCAGCGCCAGCCCCAGCCAGAAGACTGGAATGGACGACCCGAACAGGGCAAAGAAACGCGCCGCATGGTCGATGACCGTGTTGCGGAAATAAGCTGCCAGCACGCCCAGCGTGATGCCGATCGTCGAGCCGATGAGCATCGCGGCAAGGACGAGCTCCATCGTGGCCGGCAGGCGGAAGAACACGTCCTGCGCGACCGGCCGGCGCGTGATGAAGGAGGTGCCCATGTCGCCGGTCAGAAGGTTGCCGACATAGATGACGTAGCGTTCCGGCAGGCTGCGATCGAGCCCCCAGCGCGCCTTCGCGGCGGCCACCGCCACCGGGTCGTTCATCTGCCGGTCCGACACGATCGCCGTCAGCGGGTCACCCTTGGTCACGGTCGTCAGCAGGAAGGCGAGCGTTACGATGCCGAGAACCAGGAAGGGCATCGCGACCAGGCGTCGCAGAATGTATCGTGTCACAAATCGCGTCCTTTAACCCGTGTGCCATCCCGTGCCGACCGGCGAATGGGGAGAGATCGATGCAGGCATTATTGACAACAGGCGAAGCGGACGTCAACATAAATGAAATTATATTCCATTTACGGAAGATCGACAGATCGCGAAAATCCGCTATGGCTCCAGCAGCGCTGAAACGAAAGGCAAGACATGCGTAAACGGACCAAACCGGCAGACGGCAGCGAAGGCGCGGAGGGCGGTAATTCCGCGGCCTCGCTGACACGCGGCCTGGAGATCCTGCGGGCCTTCACTGCCGACGACGCCACGCTCGGCAACCAGGATCTCATCGAACGGACGGGCCTGCCGAAAGCAACCGTCTCGCGCCTGACCTCGACGCTCGTCGGCCTCGGTTATCTCCATTACGACGACATGCTCGGCCGCTACAGCATCGGGCCGGCGACGGTTTCGCTTGGCTATTCGGCGCTCAGCTCCAGCGCCGTCATCCATATGGCAAGACCCCTGATGCAGGAACTGGCGGACCAGACCGGCGCCGCCGCCGCGCTCGGCACGCGCGACGGGCTGGAGATGGTCTATCTCGCCAATTGCCGCTCGATGAGCCCGGTTTCGCTGCGCCTCAATGTCGGTTCGCGCCTGCCGATCTACCGCACGGCCATGGGCCTTGCCTATCTTGCGGAAATGCAGCCGGACATTCGCCAGTCCGTCGTCGGGCAGCTGGTCGTGGCCGAGCCCGAAAAGGCCGAGGAACTCGATCGCCTCGTTGCGAACGCCATCGAGGACTACCGGCGGGACGGCTTCATCAGCGCCTTCGGCAGCTGGCACAGCTATATCAATGCCGTCGGCGTCGCCTTCCGGCCGACGGATGGTTCGCCCCTCGTCGCGCTCACCTGCGGCGGGATCGTCGACATCCTCTCGCGCAACCATTGCCGGGAATCCGTCGGTCCCGGGCTGCTCCGGCTCACGCGCCGCCTGCGCGCGCGGCTTGCCGGGGAGCCCGATCCGTTCCCCACCTTGCAACGACCACCCACCTGGAAAACCTCGGCCGAATAGGCTCAAGCCTCAAGGGATCCCCCATGCCCACCCATGTCGTCTATCCGAAGGTCAGCCTCGAAATGTCGAGCGGCCGCATCGCCCGCTGGCTCGTTTCCGAGGGTGAAACCGTCCGGCAGGGGCAGGTCCTTTTCGAGATCGACAACGACAAGGCCGCCGTCGAGGTCGAATCCCCGGCAACCGGTGTCATCCATGCCCTGGTCGACAGCGAGATAGAGGTGGATGTCGGCGCGGATGTCGCGCGCATCTATGGAGCCGGGGAAACCTACGGCGAGACGGAGCCGCGGGAGGCCGCCGCCGGGGAGCCTGCGAATGAAGCAACCCGCGCCATTCTCGTGCCAGGCGTGCGGCGAAGCGGGCGCGGCCCCAATCCCACTCCCCTCGCCCGCCGCATCGCTCGCGAGCATGGCATCGCGCTGGACGGCCTCACCGGCACCGGCCCGGGCGGGCGGATCCAGAAGACCGACGTCGTTGCGAGGATCGGCGACGCCGGCCAGGCCCGCCGGCCCGCAACAGTCGAAAACCCTGCCGTGCTGCCTGCGGCGCGAAAGGAAAGCAGCCCCGCAACGCTGAATGCGGTCTGGCTGCGCAAGGGCGAAGGCCTGCCCGTCGTGCTCCTCCATGGTTTCAGCGCGGACCTCAACAACTGGCGCGGCATGCTCGCTGCCACGCGCGCGGACTGGCCGGCGCTGGCCATCGACCTTCCCGCGCACGGGCGCTCGTCGCATGCGGTTCCCGAAGACCTCGACCGGATGGCCGGAAGCATCGAGGCGACCGTTGCCGCGGAACATGATGGTCCGCTCGTTCTGGCCGGCCATTCCTTCGGCGGTGCGCTGGCGGCGCGGCTGGCAAGCCGCAGGCAGCTGGATATCCGCGGCCTCTGCCTCGTCTCCCCTGCGGGCCTCGGGCCCCAGATCAACGGTGCCTTTGTCGAGGGCGTGCTGCGCGCACGGCAGCGGGAGAGCCTGAAACCCTGGCTCGATCTCCTGATCCATGATGCCGCTGTCATCTCGCCGGCTTTCCTGCAGGCGGTGGTGCAGCAGCGCGACGATACGGGCCTGACGGCGGCGATGCGTGCCTTTGCCGAGCGGTTCTTCCCGGATGGAACGCAGGCGATCTCCATCCGTGACGACCTTGCCCGCCTGTCCCAGCCGGTGCGGATCGTCTTCGGCCGGCAGGATCGCATCCTGCCGTTCAGTGCCACGGCCGGCCTGCCCGGCAATGTCGGGCTGCATGCCCTCGACGCTTGCGGGCACATGCCGCATCTCGAATATCCGGCGCTGGTGATGAGGATCCTCGGCGAGGTGTGTCGCAGCGGCTGACGGTCAGCGTTTCGCCTGCTGGCCGTAGGTGCCGTAGCGGGCGCGCACATCGGCAAGTTCCGCTTGCGTCAGAAGAACGGGCTCGCCGATCGAACGGGCGAGCACGTATTGCCGCGCCAGCGTTTCCAGCTTCTCCGCGCCCGCCAGCGCTGTCCCGATATCAGGCCCGATGGTGACCGCGCCGTGATTGGCCATCAGGCAGGCGGAATGGGTCGTGCCCATGGCGGCGACCACCGTTTCCGCAAGCGCGATACTCCCGAAACAGGCATAGTCCGCGCAAGGGATCTCGCTGCCGCCGAAGCCGGCGACCATGTAGTGGAACAGCGGGATCGGCCAGCGCAGCGCGGCAAGGGCGACGCAGTGGTCGGGGTGGGTATGGACGACGGCGCCGGCATTCGTCGTGGCGTAGAGCCGGGCGTGAATGGCCCATTCCGAGGACGGCCGCCAGCCGCCGATCCAGGCGCCGTCGAGATCCATCGCGACGATCTGCTCGGGCGCGAGGGCGTCGGGGGCGATGCCCGTCGGCGTGATCAGCATGCCCTCGCCGTGCCGCAGGCTGAAATTGCCGACCGTTCCGCTGTTGAGGCCGAGCGCCACCGATCGCCGGCTCGCCTCGACCAGGGCCATCCTCGCCGCCGTTTCATCCATCATCGTCCACTACTCCATTGGTTCATCGCTTCGACGGCGCTCAGCAGGATGTCGTCGGCGCCCAGCTTGCCGGGTTTGAGATATAGCGAAAGGGGTGTTGGCCCGCAGGATATGCAGAAGCCGGTTCCGAGCGGGCCTTCCGGCAGGGCCCGAGCGGCCGCGATGCCGAGCGCATCGACAACCGCGCCCGACGTCTCGCCGCCCGCAACGATAAATCGTCGAACCCCGCGATCGCGCAATCCCTTCGCGATGGCCCCGAGGATGCGCTCCGCGCGGCGGGCCGCCTCCACCCGGCCGAAGGCGGCCTGCACGGCGGCGACACCTTCCGGTCCGGTCGCCGTCGAAATGGCGAGGGGGGCTGCGCCGATCCGCCCGGAGGCCCAGCCGAGCGCGGCGGAAACCAGCCCCTCCTCCCCGGCCGGATCGAGCAAATCCAGCGTCAATAAGGGATAATTGGCCGAAAAAGCCGCGAGCTGAGCCAGGACGACCGGCCCGACGCTTCCGGCAATGACGGCCGTGGGGCCGTCGACCTGCTGCGGTGAGGGCACCGGATCCGGTTGCATGGCGTGGCCGAGGCGGGTCGCGTAGGCGATGATCAGGGGATCGCTGGCGACGACGACGCGGTTCATCGCCGCCGCGACCTCGGCGGCGGTCTCGACGTCGCCGTCGTCGGTGGTGTCCAGGAAGACGTGGCCTGCTCCTTCGGCCGCAAAGGCCTCGATGGCGACGCGTGCCGCATCGGCACCGCTGCGAAGGGCGGCGTGATTCAGGAGCGCGATCCGGTGCGGCGTCTGCCGCCCCACGAAACGGACGAGATCGGGATCGGACATCGGGGTCAGCGGGTCGAAACGCTTGATCGATTCGGAAACGAGGCGGCCGCGATAGAACATGTAGCCCTGGTGGACCGTGGTGCCGAAGCGGGGAAAGCCGGCGCTCATCAGCACCGGCCGCACCCCAGCGCGATCGGCGAGGTAGTCGGCGGCCGGGCCGATATTGCCGTCTTCGGTGGAATCGAACGTGGCGCAGGCCTTGTAGGCGATCCGTCTGCAGCCGGCCTGCAGGAAGGCGTCGGTGAAACGGCCGAGCTCGGCAAGCGCCTCTGCGACCGGCACCGTGCGTGTCCGGGTGCCGGCCATCACCACGGCCGCGGGCGGGATCTCCGCCTCGGGGCGGAAGAGCACGGGACAGTGGATACCGACGCCCTCCAGATAGCCGGCGACCATGAGGGCGCCGGTAAAGTCATCCGCGACGATTCCAAGGGCTCGCTGCATCGGTCCGGCCTCAGGCGTTCAGCATTTCGCGGGCGATGATGAGCTGCTGGATCTGCGATGTGCCCTCGTAGAGCCGGAACAGCCGGACATCGCGGTAGAAATGCTCCACCGGATAGTCCTGCATGTAGCCGGCGCCGCCATGGATCTGCACCGCGCGGTCGGCGACACGGCCGACCATCTCCGAGCAGAACAGTTTCGCGCTCGCCGCCTGCTGGATGACACGATCGCCCGCATCGAACCGCCGCGCGGCCTCCAGAACCATGGCGCGTCCGGCAAAGGCCTCGGTCGAGCTGTCGGCGAGCATGGCCTGGATGAGCTGGTGCTCCGCGATCGGCTTGCCGAACTGCACTCGCTCGCGCGCGAAGCGCACGGCCTCGTCGCACAGCCGCTCCGCGGCGCCGACGCAGACCGCCGAAATATGCAGGCGGCCGCGGTTGAGCACCTTCATCGCGGTCTTGAAGCCGACGCCCTCCACGCCGCCGATGACGCTGTCGGCCGGGATGCAGCAATCGTCGAAGATGACGTCCGAGGTGCGGGTGCCGCGCTGCCCCATCTTCCTGTCGATCGGACCAAGGCTGAGGCCGGGGCTGTCCTTCGGCACCAGGAAGGCGGTCACGCCCGCAGGCCCCGGACCGCCGGTGCGCGCCATGACGGTGAAGACGTCGGCCACCGGGGCATTGGTGATGTAGCGTTTCGTGCCGTTGAGGATGTAGTGGTCGCCGTCTCTCCGCGCCGTGGTCTTCACGGCGCCCGCATCCGAGCCGACGTCCGGCTCGGTCAGGGCGAAGGAGCCGATGATTTCGCCCGTCGCCATGCGTGGCAGCCAGTATTGCTTCTGCGCCTCGGTGCCATCGGCGATGATGCCCTGCGAGCCGATGCCGTTGTTCGTGCCGATGACGGAGCGAAAGGCGGGAGAGGCATAACCGAGCTCGAAGGCGACGCGCACCTCCTCCTCCATTGTCAGGCCAAGCCCGCCATGCTCTTCCGGAATGGACATGCCGAAGAGGCCGAGCGCGCGCATTTCCGCAATGATTTCCGGAGGAATGGCGTTGTCTTCCTCTACGCGTGCCTCCGCAGGCAGAAGGCGCTCGCGCACGAACCGGTGCACCATCTCAACCAGGGCGTTCAACACTTCGGCGTCCCGGATCATCGCTTTTCTTCCTCTTTGGCAACTCACGAAAATTTCTGTTGCATCCAAAGGCTGGCACAGCTTAGTGTGCCATTCAACAGAAATCGGAATTTATTTCCATAAACGAGAACTGAGCCCGGTGCGGCTCCCTGCGAACCGAGGATACGAATGGCACGCCAGATACCGCTCGCCCCTTCCGCCCCCTGGTTCCGGCTGGAGCTGGACGAAGCGGACTGGAGCGAGGAACAGGCACGAGACCTCGTCCACTGGTACGGCCAGATGCTGCTCATCCGCCGGTTCGAGGAAAAGCTGCTGGATCTCGAGAAGGCGGGCCTGATCCACGGCCCGGCCCATGCCAGCATCGGCCAGGAGGCGGGCGCGGTCGGCGCCATGGCGGCGCTCGGCACCGGGGACAAGATCAACGGCACGCACCGCGCGCACCACCAGGTGCTGCTGAAGCTGCTCAATCCCTCGATTCCAGAAGGCTTCGACATCCGCAAGGATGCCTTCACGCCCGGCATGGACGAGGCGATCTACCGTTTCATGGCCGAGATCATGGGCCTGACCCCCGGCTATTGCGGCGGCCGGGGCGGCTCCATGCACATGCGTTTTGCCGGCGCCGGCGTCGTCGGCACCTCGGCGATCGTCGGCGGCAACCCGCCCCATGCGGCGGGTTATGCGCTCGCCGACAAGATGCTCGGCCGCGACCACATCTCCGTCGCCTTCTTCGGCGACGGCGCGGCCCAGAACGGCGCGAGCTACGAGGCGATGAACATCGCCGCCGCGCAAGGCCTGCCGGTGATCTTCTTCATCGAGAACAACCTCTACGGCGTCTCCACGCATATTGCCGACGTGACGCGCGAGACGCGGCTGTCGTCCCGCGGCGCGATGCTCGGCATCGCCGCGATCGAATGCGACGGCATGGATGTCGTCGCCGTGCATCGGGCCATGGTGGAGGCTCGCCGCATCATCCGCGAGACGGGCGGTCCCGTCGTGATCGAGGCCCTCTGCTACCGCCATTTCCATCAATCCGGATCCCGCAGCGGCAGCGATTTCGGCTATCGCACGAAAGAAGAGGAAGCCGCATGGCGTGAGCGCGACCCCATCGCGCTCGCCGAGGCGCGCCTGGCGGCGCTCGGCCTGCTCTCCCCGGAAGAGTTCGCGCAGATCGATGCACTGGTGACGGACCGGGTCGCGGCAGCGGCCGGAAAGCTGACCGAACCGGTCCCCGGCGGCAACACATTGCGTATTCCCGACAGCCTCTGGCCGGATCCGACGACGCGCGACCATGGCATTCTGGGCGACCTTTCCGAGCTCGCCGACAAGCGCTTCCTCGACCACGACGACATGCGCCCCGATGCCGTCGAGAAGGTGAAGTTCGTCACCGCGGCCTCCGAGACGCTGGCCGCCGCGATGGCGCGCGATCCGCGCATCATCGTCATGGGCGAGGATGCCCACCAGATGCGCGGCGGCGTCAGTGGCTTCACCAAGGGCGCGCTGGAGCGCTGGCCCGAGCGCGTCCTGCCCATGTCGATCGCCGAGAACGGGTTCACGGGCGTCGCCCTCGGCGCGGCGCTCAATGGCTTGCGGCCGGTGGTCGAGATCATGTTCGGCGATTTCTGTTTCACCGCGGCCGACCAGATCGCCAACGGCGTCGGCAAGGTGCGCCACATGTTCGGCGACGGCTTTCCCGTTCCGATCGTCATGCGCGTGCGCATCTCGCCCCATACAGGCTACGGCTCGCAGCATTCCAGCGATCCGTCGGCGCTCTTCGGCCTGTTTCCCGGCTGGCGCATCGTCACGCCGTCGAACGCCTTCGACTATATCGGCCTGATGAATTCGGCGCTTGCCTGCGACGACCCCGTCGTCGTCTTCGAGCATACCGAACTCTACCAGAAGGAATTCGAGGTGCCGGCAGGAGACCGGGACTTCTTCATTCCCTTCGGCTCGGCGCGCATCGTGCGGCCCGGAAGCGCCTGCACGGTCCTGGCGACCTCCGTCATGGTCCAGAACGCGATCAGGGCGGCGGAGGAGACGGGCATCAACGCCGAGGTCATCGACCTGCGCAACATCGACCATCACGGCATCGACTGGCAGTTCATCGGCCAATCGATCGACAAGACCGGCCGGGTCGTCATTGCCGAGCAGACCGCGCGTAGCCTGTCGATGGGCGGCACCTGGGCCGCCGAGATCCAGGAACGCTTCTTCGACTGTCTCGACCACGAAATCCTGCGCGTGACCGGCGGGCTTGCCGCCCCCACGGTCTCGGCCGCCCTCAATCGTGCAGCGCTTGCGACGGTTGCCGACGTGCGGGACGCCTTGCTTCGAATTGCGGAAAAATAGTGGAACAGGGCATCCGCAGCCCGTCAAACTGGAGGTATCCAACCGATGAAACGACTTCTTCCATCGAAATCCAGACTGGCCTTTCTTTCGCTCGCCCTGTCCGCCACGATGCTGGGCGGGGCCATCCAGCCGGCATCGGCCGAAGAGCGTGCGCTGGTGATCGCCCGTGACATGGACGTCAACTCGCTCGATCCGGCCCGCGCCTGGTGCGACACCTGCCAGATCTACAACACCTCGGTCTATGAGCAGCTCGTGACGCTCGACAAGGACAACAAGGTGCAGCCGCTGATCGCCTCGAGCTGGGAGATCAACCCGGAGCAGACCGAGCTGACCTTCAAGCTCGACCCGGCGGCAAAGTTCTCCGACGGTTCGCCGGTGGAGGCGAAGGATGTGAAATGGTCGTTCGAGCGGCTGAAGAATATCAAGGGCAACGGCGCCTTCATCGCCGACCCCATCAGTTCGATCGACATTCCCGACGCGCAGACGGTCGTCATCAAGCTCTCCGCGCCGAATTCGGAATTCCTCAACCAGGCGTCCGCGGGCTTCCTCGGCATCATCAACAGCGATGTCGCTGCCGCCAACGGCGCGCTGTCGGATGCGACGGCCGTCGACAAGGACACGTCGGAGAACTGGTTCCTGAGCAATTCCGCCGGCAGCGGGCCCTTCGTCCTCGAATCCTACGAGCCGAATGCGGAGCTGCGCCTGAAGCGCAACGAAAACTACTGGCGCAAGGCCCCGACGATCCCGCAGGTCGTCTTCCGCCAGGTCAAGGATGCCGTGGCGCAGGCGCAGATGCTGCAGTCCGGCGCTGCCGACATCGCCATGCAGATCGACGCGGAGACCGCCAAGACGCTCGAAGGCAGCAATGTGGTGGTGGACAAGGTGCCGTCCTACAATTTCGTCTATATCGCGCTGTCGCCGGGCGCCAAGGCCAACACCGTCAAATTGACGCCGGAGGTGCGTGAAGCCATCTCGATCGCCATCGACCGGACATCGCTGATCGACTTCACCGTCGGCGGCGCCGGTCGCGCGATCGCGACGCCGATCCCGCTCGGCTTCCCGGGCGGCGACAACCACGAGATTCCCGCCTACGATCCGGACCGTGCCAAGGAACTGTTGACGGCGGCCGGCGTCGGCGACGGCTTCACGCTCAAGTCGATCTATCCGGACATGAACGTCTATGGCGTCGACTTCTCGCTGATGATGCAGAAGATCCAGCAGGATCTGGCCAAAGTGGGCATCACGGTCGAGCTCTCGCCGGTTCCCTTCGCCAACTGGCGCGAAGCGGCCAACGGCGACCACATTCCGCTGACCGCCGTCTTCTTCGCGCCCGACTTCTTCGGCACCTCGCAATATGTCGACGTCTTCGGCCTGTCGGAGGGCTCCGTCTGGGCCAAGCGCGCGGGAGGCGAAACCGATCCCTCGATCATCAGCACGGAAACCGGCAAGCTGCGCGAACAGGCGCTCGCCGCGCCGGCGGAAGAAGCCGAGAAGCTCTGGTTCGAGGCCGGCGAGCTGATGGCCAAGGCCCGGATCATCATCCCGATGGTCAGCCCGGACCTCATCCTGGCGCACAGCCCGGACCTCAAGGGTGTTCGCTACAGTGCCTGCTGCAACCTGCCGCTGGCTGAAATCACGAACTGACCGAGCCATCGGGAGAGGCGGTACGCCTCTCCCGCCAAGGAGGACACGCAAGATGACAGCGAAACTGCTGAACAGCCGCGACACGGAACTCGTCGAGCGCGCCCGGCGCGTCGTGCCGAACGGCATGTGGGGCCACATGGCGACCCGGGCGATCGCGCCGGGCTATCCGCAATTCTTCTCCCGCTCGGACGGTTGCCGCGTCTGGGATGCGGACGGCAACGAATATATCGACTTCATGTGCGCCTGGGGGCCGAACGTGCTCGGCTATCGCCACCCTGAGGTGGACGCCGCCGCCCTCGCCCGGATCGATGCAGGCGACGTCGGCAACGGGCCGACCGAAAGCATGGTGGAGCTTGCCGAACTGCTCGTCGATACGCTCGATCACGCCGAATGGACGCTCTTCCAGAAGAACGGCACGGATGCGACGACGGCCTGTGTCACCATCGCACGCGCGGCCACCGCACGCCGCAAGATTCTCGTCGCCCGTGGCGCCTATCACGGCGCCGTTCCGTGGTGCTCGCCGTCGCTGCTCGGCGTGACGGCGGAGGATCGTGCCCATATCATCGTCTTCGACTATAACGATGCCGCCAGCCTCGATGCCGCGGTCGATGCCGCTGGCGACGATCTTGCGGGCATCCTGCTGACCGCCTTCCAGCATGATGTCGGCAAGGACCAGCACCTGCCGCAGGCCACCTTCCTTGCCCATGCGCGCAAGATCTGCGACCGCACGGGCGCAGCCCTCATTCTCGACGACGTGCGCGCGGGCTTCCGCCTCGACGTCCGGGGAAGCTGGGCGCGCTACGGCGTCAAGCCCGACCTTGCGGCCTATTCGAAGGCCATCGCCAATGGCTGGCCGCTTGCTGCCGTGGCGGGCACGGAACGCTTCCGGGACGGCGCCGGCAAGGTCTTCGTCACAGGTTCCTTCTGGTATGGCTCGGCCGCCATGGCGGCCGCGGTCAAGACCGTCCGGATCCTCCGCGACAGCGATGCTCTTGCGCATACGGAAGCCATGGGCGAGCGTTTCCGGGAAGGCCTTACGACGATCTCCGCTCGGCACGGCTTCAGGCTGCGGCAGACGGGGCCGGCGCAGATGCCGATGGTGCTCTTCGACGGCGACCAGGAGCTGAAGATCGCCAACGCCTTCTGCCTGGCGGCCCTTCAGCGCGGCATCTACCTGCATCCCAAGCACAACATGTTCCTGTGCGCCGCCCATACGCCCGAGGATATCGACCGGGCGCTCGAGGCCGCGGACGGTGCCTTCGGCGATATCGTCTCGGCGGGCATCCTCGCCGCCTGACGATCGCCGTTCTACACCCTGCGCGCCGTCTTGCTGGCGGCGCGCAACGGCGTGTCACCACAGTCCTTTTTGGAGGCAGGCATCATGTCCTATACGGACCATATCTTTGTAGACTATCGCCGGCGCGTGAAAGAGCTCGAAGCCAGCGACAATCCGTTCGCCAGGGGGATCGCCTATATTGCGGGAGAATATGTACCGCTGCACGAGGCGCGCATCCCGATCCTCGACCAGGGTTTCCTGCATTCGGACTTGACCTATGACGTGCCGGCCGTCTGGAACGGCCGGTTCTTCCGGCTGGAGGACCATCTCGACCGCTTCGAGAAGAGCTGTGCCCAGCTGCGCCTCAAGAGCCCGCTGCCGCGGCAGGAAATCCGCGACCGGCTCGTCGAGATGACGGTCAAGAGCGGCATCCGCGACGCCTATGTCATGATGATCGTGACCCGCGGCCTTCGCTTCGTGCGCCAGTATGCGCCCGAGGAATGCGACAATGTCTGCTATCTCATGGTCATGCCCTATCTCTGGGTCATGGACGAGGCGACGCAGAAGACCGGCGGCAGCGCCGTCATCACCCGCACCGTGCGCCGCGTGCCGCCGGGCGCCATCGACCCGACCGTGAAGAACCTGCAATGGGGCGATTTCACCCGCGGCCTGATGGAGGCGCGCGATCGCGGCGCGATGTATCCGATCCTGACCGATGGCGACGCCAATCTTACGGAAGGCTCCGGCTTCAACGTCATCCTGATCAAGGACGGCAAGCTCTACACGCCGAGAAAGGGCGTGCTGGAGGGCGTGACGCGCAAGTCCGTGCTCGCCGTCGCCGAAAAGCTCGGTTATCCCTACACGATCGACGATGTGCCGGTGGAGCTTGCCTACCAGTGCGACGAGATCCTCTTCGTGACGACCGCCGGCGGCGTCATGCCGATCACCACGCTCGACGGCCAGCCGGTCGGCGACGGCCAGGTCGGCCCCATCAGCAAGGCCCTGTGGAAGGGCTACTGGGACGCCCATGCCGACCCGGAGCTGAGCTTTGCGGTCGAGGAATACGGCGCATCGGCCCGCTGATTCAGCGTGCTCGGGCGCAGCTCCCCGGGAAAGCGTGCTTGGTCATGATGCGGCAGGGCGCACCTCGGCAAACACCATGACCGGCACCACTTGCGGCCACGGATAGGCTGCATACGGATCCATGCTCCAGCGCGCGCAGTGGAGTTTGGACGCTCATAAAATTAAAAATGGACGGTTTCACACTTTAAATTGGACGGAGCCTGCGTTAAGAGTGGCCGCATGAGTTCGCCTCCCCTGCCCCGCCACCATATTGAACGCAAGGTTCGTCGGAACGTCGAAACCGCCTTGGCCGACACGCGCGTCGTCCTGATCGCCGGCCCGCGCCAGGCCGGCAAGACGACACTTGCACGAATGTTCTCCGGCGAGGACCGGCCATTCCTTACATTGGACGACGCCGGCACCCTCAATGCCGCGAAAGCCGATCCGATCGGCTTCATACGCGGCATCAGACGGGCTGTCATCGACGAGGTGCAGCGCGCACCCGACCTGATGCTGGCAATCAAGGAGAGTGTCGACCGGGACGAAGAGCCCGGGCGGTTCTTGCTGACAGGTTCGGCCAATCTGGCGACGATGCCGGCCATTGCCGACTCTCTGGCCGGACGCATGGCCGTCATCTCTCTTTTTCCGTTTGCCCAGTCCGAAATCCTCTCGACCCCCGGCCGGTTGCTGGACCGTCTCTTCGACGGCGAGGAGCCGGCGGCCGGCGGCGCGGCCGTCTTTGGTGACGGCTTGGTGGACATGGTCTTGAAGGGCGGCTTTCCGGAAGTCTTGCGCCGCTCGACCATGGCGCGTCGCGCCGCGTGGCTCGAGGACTATGTGGCCCTCATTCTGGATCGGGACGTCCGCGACATCGCGAACATCGATCAACTCGACCGTCTGCCGCGCCTTTTGAACGTGCTCGCCGAGCACGCGGGGCAATTGGTCAACCACAGCAGCTTCGGTGCGGCGCTCGGCCTGTCGAGCGTCACGGCCCAGAAATATGTCGCGATCCTTGAGCGGCTGTTCCTCATCAGGACCCTTTCGCCCTGGTCGAACAACCGCCTCAGCCGCCTGATCAAAACGCCGAAGCTGCATTTCGTCGATACCGGATTGCTTGCGACATTGCGGGAAGACGAAACGGAGCGGTTGACCCAGGACAGAACGCGGTTCGGCCCGTTACTCGAAAGCTTTGTCGTCTCCGAGATTCTGAAGCTTGCTTCCTGGTCTGAGCGACGTCTTGCATTCTCGCACTATCGGACCAAGGACCAGGACGAGGTCGATGTGATCATCGAGGATCGTCGGGGTCGCATCATCGGAATCGAGGTGAAGGCCTCCGCGACCGTGAAACCGGATGATTTCCGGGGATTGCGCCAGCTTCAGGACGCTGTCGGTGACCGGTTTGTCCGCGGGCTGGTCCTGCACGATCACGATCGCATCACACCTTTCGGAGAGAAATTGCAGGCCGCGCCGATCTCGGTCCTCTGGACGATGTAGGCCTGTGCCGCTCGGAACCCCAGTTTTGCACCGGTATTCGCTATCGAAACTGGCCGTGGATATGTGGGCGAAGCCCATGAAAAACAGGCATTCTTAAAGGTGCCCGGCTGGTCCCGTTAACCTTTTGTTAACCCTAAACTTCTGGACGGTCCGGGAGAATCGTGTTCTATCTTTGGCGGGCAATGGCCGGCAAACCGGCTGAAGGCCGCCAAGAGGAACACATGGCGATAGCAGATCGAGCAGAACCAATTTTTGGCGCCAAGGAAGATGCCGGCGGCAAGATCATGCGTCATGCCGGGCTTCTGTCGGCACAATTGCAGCAACTCAGAACGCGCATGTACCCTCCGAAGTCGGAGAAGACCCTTCGATCGTTTTTGACAAACGAAGTGTCGAAGCTCACATCCATACCCGATTCCACCCTGAAGCTCATGTCCACCGAAGGGCGCGGACCGGTCCCGAGCAGGCTCGAGAACAACCACCGCGTCTATACCCTGGCTCAGATCAATGAGCTTCGCGAGCTGTTCGCGCGGCAGAAGCCCGCGGAAGCGCTGCGGTTTCTTCCTCGCCGCCGCCCTGGAGAGCATCTCCAGGTCATCGCGATCGCGAATTTCAAGGGTGGCAGTGCGAAAACGACGACCTGCGTCCACCTTTCCCACTATCTGGCGCTCAAGGGTTATCGCGTTCTCGCGCTGGACCTGGATCCGCAGGCGTCCTTGTCCGCGATGTTCGGTTCCCAGCCCGAGGTGGATGTCGGTTCGAACGAGACGATCTATGCTGCCTTGCGCTATGACGATGCCGAGCGGCGCCCGATCCGCGAGGTCATTCGCAAGACATATTTCGAAGGGATCGACCTTGTTCCAGGCAATCTGGAGGTCATGGAATACGAGCATGAAACGCCCCGTGTCCTGGCAAACAAGTCGGGTTCGGGTGCGATTTTCTTCGAGAGGCTGAAGCTCGCCCTTGCGGAGGTCGATGCAGACTATGATGTCGTCATCCTGGACACGCCGCCGTCGCTCGGCTTTCTGACCTTGAGTGCCATTTACGCGGCGACCAGCATGATCATCACCGTGCACCCGGCCATGCTGGACGTCGCATCGATGAGCCAGTTCCTCCTGATGATGGGCGACCTCATCAGCGTCTTGAATGAAAGCGGCGCTCAGCTGGATCAGGATTTCATCCGCTACCTGGTCACCCGCCATGATCCGAATGACGCACCGCAGTCGCAGGTCGTCGCGATGCTGCGCCATATGTTCGGCACCGATGTGCTCCTGCCGACAGCCATCGAGAGCACGGCGGTCGAAGCGGCCGGCCTGGCAAAACGTTCGCTATACGAGCTCGAAATGGGCCAGATCGGGCGAGACACCCACAAGCGGGCGCGGGAAGCGGTCGATGCCGTCAACGAGGCGATTGTGCGCCTTATCAATGACAGCTGGGGGCGGACATGAGCAAGTCATCCCGCAAATCGATCGTGGCCAGTTTCGGCCTGCTTTCGGCAGAGCTGGAGAACAAGCTCGCAGACGACGGGCAGCCGGCGCCTGCGGCTTCGACGCAACGCGTCGGTGCCGGCGTCATCGGCGCGGCTCACAGGGCGATCGACGATATCCGCTCGGAACGGGACCGACTGAAGGCCCTTGTGGAGTCGGGCGGAGGGGCCGTTCGGGATCTGGATGCCGCGCTGATCGACCCCTCCCCCTACCCTGACAGGTTGCCGGACGATGACGCGGCGAACTTCGAGGCGTTCAAGCGCTCGATCGAGAGCGAGGGGCAGCAGGTTCCCATTCAGGTCCGCAAGCACCCTTCTGCCGCCGGCCGCTATCAGATCGTCTACGGGCATCGGCGCTGGCTTGCCGCCAGGCAGCTCGGCAAACCCGTTCGCGCCATCGAAGTGGAGATCTCGGATCTCGATCTGGTTCTCGCGCAAGGCATCGAGAATGCCAGCCGCCAGGACCTGACATGGATCGAGCGCGCGCTTTTTGCTTCACGCATGGATGATGCGGGCATAAAGGCGCGGCACATCTATGCAGCGCTTTCGATCGAAGACGCCGAACTTGCGAGGATGCGGAGCGTCTGCCGCGCGCTGCCGGCCGACATCATCGCGGCGATCGGGCGGGCGCCGAAAATCGGCCGGCCGCGCTGGCTCGACCTCGCGAAGACCGTGGCGGGTGACGGGCAGGCTCTCGACACCATTCGGGCAGCTCTTTCGAGCGAGGCCGACGCCCCCCAGACATCCGACCAGAAATTCCAGCGGGCGCTGGACGCGGTGAAACCGGCTGCCCCGGGAAAAACCACCGGGGCGACTGCAATCGCGGATGCGAGCGGCAGAAAGCTGGGCGCGGTGACCGCTTCCGCGAGGGAGGTCCGGATTTCTGCGGAGGGCGCTTTCGGAACCGCGTTCCTGAAATTCGTGCAGGCCGAGTTGCCAAGCCTTGCCGAGCGATTTGCTCGTCTGCGGGACGAGTGACAACCCTGACAGCTGTCAGGGTTCCAGATAACGAGAAAGGAAGCACAGCAAAAGAAAAAGGCCCCCAAAACGTTGCCGTCGTGGAAGCCCCTCTCTGATTTAGCACCTCGAGAATCGCATTTCCACGAATCGTAGTCAAGAGTCTTTGGCGCCATTTTGGGCGAGCGGCTTTCTTTTGCCTTTTGCAAGGGTGAAGGAAGATGCAGAGTGGATATGTGACGACGCCTTTCGGGCGGCGGCCGATGACCCTTGCGCTGGTGCGCCGGCAATTGGCGACGGCCGAGATCAGGCCGGGCAAAACTGCGGACAAATGGAAGATCTTCCGGGATGCCTCGGAGGCGAGGGAATTGCTGGGCCTGCAAGACAGAAGCCTGGCCGTGCTGGATGCGCTCCTGAGCTTCTATCCGGAGAACGAATTGCGCCAGGAGGCGCAACTCATCGTCTTCCCGTCGAATGCGCAGCTGGCGCTGCGGGCGCACGGCATCGCAGGGGCGACCCTCAGGCGGCATCTCGGTCTGCTCGTCGACGCCGGTTTGATCGTGCGGAAGGATAGCGCGAACGGCAAGCGCTATGCCCGCAAGGACAAGGCCGGAGACATCGAGACCGCGTTCGGCTTCGATATCTCGCCGCTCCTGTCACGCGCCGAAGAGTTGGCCATGCTGGCGCAGCAGGTTGTTTCGGACCGCCTGGCTTTTCGCCGCATTAAGGAGAACCTGACGATCTGCCGGCGTGATGTGCGCAAGCTGATCTCCGCCGCGATGGAGGAGGGGGCTCCAGGCGATTGGAATACGGTGGAGGAGACCTATGCCGGCATTCTCGCGCGGCTGCCCCGCGCACCGACCAAGGGCGAGGTTGGGGCAGCTCTGGACGAAATGGAGCTCTTGCGCGGCGAGATCGTCAACATCCTGGAAAGACAGGAGAATGAGAAGAATAAAAGCACCAATGCTGCTCATGATGAGCGCCATATACAGAATTCAAAATCCGAATCCACATATGAACTTGAACCTAGCTCTAAAAAAGAGCTGGGGGCGATGCCGGGAAATGATCATGCAGCGCCGAGGGTGCCGATCCGCAATTTCCCGCTTGGTATGGTTCTGCGGGCATGCCCTGACATCGGCCTGTACGGGCCCAGCGGCAAAATCGATGGTTGGCGAGACCTGATGTCGGCTGCCGTGGTGGTGCGGTCGATGTTGGGCATCAGTCCTTCGGCCTACCAGGAGGCTTGTGAGGTGATGGGCGCGGAAAACGCGGCCGTGGCGGTTGCTTGCATCCTCGAGCGGGCAGGACACATCAATTCTCCGGGGGGATATCTTCGAGATCTGACGCGCCGGGCGGAACGGGGCGAGTTTTCGCTGGGGCCGGCGCTTATGGCCTTGCTTCGGGGGCAGAGCGCAAACGACAGAAGCGTTGGATAACAAGGAGGGTGGAAAAACCCTGACAGCTGTCAGGGTTTTGAGATGCGATCTGCGATGTCTACGCCGGCTTCATTGCGGCTTGGCGGGCGGAAATGCCAGCCTCCGGGACGACCGCGGCATCTGATGGCAAGGAACCAAAAAAACTCTTGGCGAGCCTATTTCTGATGGCGTAGGTTGCCGAGTTCCACGTCAAGGCGATTGTATGCGGCCTGCACCATATCGATATCGTTGAGGTGGCTGGCGACGGCCAATTCGATCATCACATTGGCGACCGCAGCGTCAACCCTCGGGCGCGGGGTATCGTGATGGGCGTAGAGAAGCGCATCCAACGTCGCATCGTTGCCGCCAAGGACGAAGTAGAGGTCCAGCGCGCTCTTGAGAAATGGGATGCACCGATCAGACGGCGACTGGGAAGCCAGGTCACCTTCCTCCTGCGCCGCCAGCGTGACCGCCTTGTTCTGCAGTTCGCTCATCTTGATGTCCTGTTGCCGCCGCGTTCCGTATCGGATTCCCGAGAATCTATCCTGACGAACCTCACCCGGACCTTGTGCGCCGGTTTGGTAATGTTGACGGGCGTAGCTGTGCCGCCTGTCTCTTTCTCCGCTCTGGTGGAGCAGCAAAGGGGACGCGATTTCATCGCCGCCCAGTACGAGCCGGTCATCCTCACCCTTCACGTCGCAGCTGCTGCTGCGGGATCGCTTCGTGCTCAAAACCCGTCAGAACAAACGCGCCATGACCACCCCATCCTAACGGGAGTCACAGCGCACTCCAGAGCGGAAGCTTTTTGGGGGCAGGTGACCTAAAGCCCGGCGGCCTTAGTGAGGTTGACGCGGAAGCGGTCTCGGCGGCGCTGGTAGCGGCGGGTCATCTCGGCCGAGGCGTGGCCGAGATGCTTCTGGACATGGCGCTCGTCGACCTCGGCCGAGGAGGCGAGCCCGGCGCGCAGCGAGTGGCCGGCGAAGGCCTGCATCCGCTCGGCCTCCGGCAGGTCACCGCGCACCCCGGCGCAAAGCGCCGCCTTCTTGACGAGGCGCGCCACCTCCTGGTCGTTGAGCCGGTCCGGACCGACGGCCTTGCCCCGGCCCGTCACGCGGCGGAAGAGGGGGCCGCGGGCGATCTTGGCAAAGCGGATCCAGGTTTCCAGCGCGGCGACGGGACAGGTGGCATCGGAGGAACCTCGGCCGATCTCGACCTCGCGCCAGCCCGTCTTGCCGCGCAGCGTCACCAGCGCGCCCTTGTCGAAGATCTCGATCCAGCCGCGTCCGTCCTCGCTCTGGTCGCGGCCAAGGTCGAGGCCGACGATCTCCGAACGGCGCAGGCCCCCGGCAAAGCCGACGAGCAGCATGGCCCGGTCGCGCAGGCCCCGCAGCGTGCCGCGGTCGAGCGTCTCCAGCATGGCGATGAGGTCCTCGGGAAGCAGGGCCTCCTTCTGGCGCGGCGGGGCGGCATGGCGGTTGCGGATGCCGGCCATGACCGTGGCGATGGCGCGGTCCTTGCGGTCGAGGGGCTGGCCGCGCTGCGCGCAGTTCCAGCCGATCGCGGCAAGGCGCCGCTCGATGGTGGAGACGGTCTTCGGCTTGCCGCCGCGCTCTGCCGTGCCGGAGGCGCAGGCGGTGATGTAGAGGCCGACGACCTGCGGGTCGGCAGGGAAGGGGGAAACGTTCTGCCGGCGGCACCAGGCGGAAAAGTGCTTCCAGTCGGAGGCGTAGGCCTTTCGCGTGTTGGCGGCGCTGGCGGCCTCGACATAGGATCGGGCGCGTTCGGTGAGGTCCCGCAGGTGGGCCGGCAGGGCAGGGGAGGCGGACGGCGCGGCAACGGCGGTGGCCATGCCGTCGACGGCCGGTGCGCTGTGCGGCGGTGCAGAGGTCTGCGGAGGATGAAGGTCGCTATTGCGGTCGTCGATTCGGCTCATTGCTTCATAATGAATATAACGAGCGATAAGGCAACGTTATCCGGCACAACGACGATAGGACGGATTGTGCGGTTTATCTGATCGGGAATGCAAAAACCGCACGCTTGGAGCAGTTTCGCCACTGTCGCTCTCTAAGTACGAACTTGCGCAAAAGCCCCCTCGTACATACTCACCTTGTTATCCGGTTGAGCACTCGATCCAGCGCCAGCCTCAAAGCATCCGAGCCGCCCTTGCCGTCGAAGTCCTGAAAAACCTGCTCGTTCAGGCCGCCCTTGGTGGCAAATTCGCGACTCATCTCGATGAACGTGACGTCTTTGCCGGCAAGAAGCGCGGTTTCGGAAAGGCCGGCGAAGAGCGGGGCGAGATAGGCGCGGCCCTTCTCTTCCGGCAGGCCGTTTTCCGCGAGCCATTCCGTCGTGCGGTGCATGAGGCCGAAATAGGTCGCCATAAGGGCGCTCGCGGCGGCAAGCAGGTCATATTCCGCTTTGCTCTCGCATTCGACCGCATTGCCAAGCACGCCGAAGATGGCCGCCGTATCCGCATCCGGCGGGTAGACGGCGGTGACGCCCTTGCGCCGCGCGACGAAGGGCAGGGGGATCGCCTGCGACAGGCGGACATCCGCGCCGATCCAATCGAGGAGGGCGGGACGGCTCGTCGCGGCGATGACGCTGATCACACTCTGGCCGTCTCGGAACGTGAGGGGGCGGATGACCTCTTCCGCAATCTGCGGGCGGATCGCCAGCACGACGGTGTCGCAGCCGTCGACGATCGCTTGGTTGTGAGCGGAGACGAGCATCTGCGGGAAGTCGGCGGCGAGCGCCGCGGAAATGTCCGCGCTGCGTTGAGACACCATGACATGCGGCACGGCGGCGGGTTTTGCGAGCAGGCCGCGCACCATGACGTCGGTGATCGCGCCGGTTCCGATGAAGCCGATCTTTTGGGGCAGGGACATGGCTATTCTGCCGCGGCAAGAGAACCGAAGGACACCTCGGTCGTATAGTTTTCACGCAGGAACGCGATGAAATTGTCCTGGAACTGCCGGGTATGGGCGTGGGCCAACTCGTCGGCCAGCTCGACATTCTTGGTGCGGATCGCCTCCAGCATCAGCTCGTGCTCGTCCGTCAGCAGATAACCGTCGCCGGTGCGTTCCAGATATTCGAAGTGCAGGTGCAGCATGCGCTGGCCCTGGTTGAGGAGCCGTTCGTAGAAAGAAGCGAGATAGGCGTTCTTTCCGGCATAGGCGACGGCCATGTGGAACTGCTTGTTGGCCTCCGACATCTTCAGGTGCTGGCCGGTCTTCACCGCCGCCTCGAACTCCTTCTGGCGTTTGGCGATGATCTTCAGGTCCGCTTCCGTGCGCAGCGCCGCCGCAAGGCGCGTGTTCATGCGCTGGGCGACATCCAGAGCCTCGACATATTTCGGAAAGCTCGCCACCTCGATCGGCGCGACGATGGTGCTGCGGTTGGAGAGCGTCACCACCAGCTCTTCGCCGGCGAGCCGGATCAACGCTTCGCGGATCGGCGAGCGGGACATGTCGAAACGTTCGGCAAGTGTCGTCTCGTCGAGCAGCTGGCCGGGCGGCAGGATGAGCGCCAGGATTTCGGTACGCAGCGTGTCGTACACGCTCTTCGAGCCCATGCCACGCACGCGTTTCGCTTCAATTTCCTCAGACACTTAACGTTCCTTTCCGCATTTCGTGCCCATTGGGCCAGAAAATCAGCGTCGCAGCAATCGTAAAATATCCGCTTGACTTTGTCGACACGGAGGCGACATAGTTCATAAAGTCGACATCAAGACGACAGGGAAGGGCTGTGGAAAACCGGCCGAAGCCGACGGGAACCGCGCTTTCAGCGTTCAAGATTGGGGAAATGCACATGCCTCGAATGTGATGATGTCCACTCTGCGGGCGATGCCAGCATGGCGCCGGGGCTTTCTGCCTTCGCGTGCACGACGAGCGCCGTTCTTCCGCAGGCCGTGCTGCGCGCGGCACCGACGCTCTTGTCCAATTGCGTCGGCCTCTTCAAGGAAAGCGCGCTCTCGGCGGTCAGACCATTTCCAACACCACGGCCCGCACCATCGAGGTGCTGACCACCGTCGCCCTTGTCTGCTTCGCCATCGCCTTCCCGCTGACGCGCGCCGTCACGGTCATTGAACAATGCATCCTCAAGCGGCTGGCCGCCTGACGCGCCCACCCCGATCCTCGAATGGAGACTCTCATGAAACTCTCAGGCGTCATGCCCGCCCTCGTCACCCCCTTCGATGCCAATGGCCGTGTCGATTTCAAGGCCTTCGAAAAGCTGTTCGCGCATCTGCGCGAGGCCGGAGTGACCGGCTGGGTGCCGAACGGCTCGACCGGTGAATATTTCAGCCAGTCGACGGAGGAACGCCGCGATGTTCTCCAGTTCGTCAAGGACTTCGCCAGGTCGGGCGAAACCCTGATCGCCGGCACCAATGCACCAGCCACGCGCGAGGTCATCGAGCAGACCGCCATGGCAAGGGACATCGGCTACGACACGGTCCTGCTCGCGCCGCCCTTCTACACCCGCCCGACCCAGGCCGAGCTCATCAGGCACTACGAGACCGTGCTCGCTGCCGTCGACGTCAATCTCGTGCTTTACAGCTATCCTGCCAAGGACGGATCGGACATCAGCTTCGAACTGATGGATCACTTCGCCGACAATGCGCGCGTCATCGGCATCAAGGAGAGTTCGGGCGTGCTGCAACGCGCGATCGATATCGCCAGCCGCTACGAGGGCAGGATCCAGCTCGTCTCTGGTTCTGACGACATCGCGCTCGACTTCATGTTCTGGGGCGCGGAGAGCTGGATATGCGGTCCGGCAAACTGCATGGCCAAGGCCTGCTGCGATCTCGACCGGGTCTACAGGTCGGGGGATCTCGGCAAGGCTCGTGAGATGATGAAGACCCTTTACCGGGCGATGAACATCCTCGAATCCGGCAAGTTCGTCCAGAAGATCAAGTACGGCTGCGAATTGCAGGGCCTGCCGGTCGGCGAATGCCGCGCGCCTCTCGGCCCGCTGACGGACGAGGAAAAGGCCGAGTTCCGTGCGGCCATGCAGCCGATCCTGGCCTGGTAAGCCGGCGCGGCCAGGCGGATGGACCGTCCGGCCAACGTGGAGCCTGACGGAGCGAGGATACGCATGACCACCGTGGTTGTCGGCGCAGGGATCATCGGCACGGCCATCGCCTACGAACTGCAAAAGCGCGGCCGGCCGGTCGTTCTCCTCGACAGGGACGAGGTCGGGCGCGGCGCGTCCTACGGCAACATGGCCTCGATTGCCGTGACCGAGTTCATGCCGGCCTCGCGCCCCTCGATCTGGCGGCAGATTCCGGGCTGGATGCTCGATCCGGAGGGGCCGGTGCGTATTCGCCCTGGCTATTTGCCGAAGCTCCTTCCCTGGTTCTTGCGTTTCGTCGCCGCCTCGCGGCCGGGCAAGCTGCGACGTCTCGAAGCCGAGGGTGCGGTTCTGTGCAGGCGCGTCTATGACGACCTCTTGCCCCTGCTGCGGGAAACGGGACTGGAAGGCGAGTTGACGGAAGAGGGCTGCCTTTCACTCTACAGCGACGAGGCGGAGTTCCGTGCCGACCGCGAGCATATCGAAATCCTGGAGCGCTTCGGCTTCCCGCACCGGCGGCTGACGGGCGCGGAGGCGCGTGAACTGGAACCGGAACTGTCGGGCAGCATCGGCATCGCCGTGCTCTTCCCCCAGAACCGCAGCCTGCGCGACCCGTTTCGTCTGGTGAACAGACTTGCGCAGCGCTTCGCCGCGCTCGGTGGTGAAATCCGGCGCGGCGCGGTGGCGGGCTTCGAGCGGTCCGGCCGCATCGCCGCCGTGCGGCTTGCGGACGGCGGTCGCATCGTCGCCGATGAGGTTGTGATCTCGGCAGGCGCCTATAGCGGTCTGCTCTCGAAAATGCTGGGAGAACCGATGCCGCTGGAGACCGAGCGCGGCTATCATACGCAGATCATGTCGCCGGGTATTTCCATGCGCCATTCGATCATCTGGCCGGCCCGGGCGTTCATGGTCACGCCGACGGTGGGCGGCATCCGTGTCGGCGGGACGGTGGAAATGGCGGGCCTTGATGCCGCGCCCGACTACCGCCGCTCGAAGGTGACCGTGCGCCGGGCGCAGTCGGCGTTGCCGAACCTGCGCTGCGAGAAATTTTCCGAATGGATGGGCCATCGCCCCGCCTTTCCCGATACTGTGCCGGTCATGTCGGCTTCGGCAAGGACGCCGGGCGTCTTCTATGCCACCGGCCACGGCCATCTGGGCGTCACCTATGCTGCGACGACCGCGCGCCTGATGGGCGACTTCATCACCGGTGCAACGCCGCCCGTCGACATGCATCCCTATCGGGTCGACCGCTTCTGACGGCGGCCGATCAAACTTATCCCATGTGAGGACACCATGCAGAACAAGCTTTTCATCGATGGCCAATGGGTCGCTCCGGCCGACGGAACCATGCTCCCGGTGATCGACCCGGCAACCGAAGAGGTCTTCCACCACATCGCCGCCGCCGGCGCGGCGGAGGCCGAGGCGGCCGTGAAGGCGGCCCGCGAGGCCTTCGACAACGGACCCTGGCCGCGCCTTTCCGGCAAGGAACGCGCAAAATACCTCCGCGCCATGGCGCAGGGCATCCGTGACCGGCTGCCGGAACTGGCGCGCATGGAGACCCGCGACAACGGCAAGCCGCTTGCCGAATCCGAATGGGACCTGGCGGATGCCGCCGGCTGCTTCGATTTCTATGCCGATCTTGCCGAGGAGCTGGATGGCGAGGTGGAAGAGGTGAAGCTGGCGGATGCGCGCTTCGTCTCCAAGGCCGTGCGCGAGCCGCTCGGCGTCGCCGTCGCCATCGTCCCCTGGAATTACCCGCTGCTCATGGCCTCGTGGAAGGTCGCGCCGGCGCTTGCGGCCGGCTGCACGGTGATCCTGAAACCCGCCGAAACCACCTCGCTGACGGCGCTGGAGCTCGGCGTCATCGCCGAGGCCGCCGGCCTTCCGAAGGGTGTTCTGAACATCCTTTCCGGCAAGGGTTCGGTCGTCGGCCAGGCGCTGGTCGAGCATCCCGCCGTCGACAAGCTCGCCTTTACCGGCTCGGGGCCGGTCGGCGCGCGCATCATGGCCGCCGGCGCGAAGGACATCAAGCGCGTCAGCCTGGAACTCGGCGGCAAGTCGCCTTTCGTCGTCTTCGCCGACAGCGATATCGAGAAGGCCGTCGAATGGATCATGTTCGGCATCTTCTGGAACCAGGGCCAGGTCTGCTCGGCCACGTCGCGGGTTCTGGTTGAGGCCCCGCTCTATCCCAAGCTGCTGGAACGGCTGGTGGAGGAAGCGGGGAAGATCACGATCGGCAACGGCCTCGACGCCGGCACGCTCCTTGGCCCGCTCGTCAACAAGGGCCAGTACGAGGATGTGCTTCGCCATATCGACCGCGCCGTCGAACAAGGGGCGACCG
Source organism: Shinella sp. WSD5-1 (assembly GCF_963942435.1). Classification (GTDB taxonomy): domain Bacteria; phylum Pseudomonadota; class Alphaproteobacteria; order Rhizobiales; family Rhizobiaceae; genus Shinella; species Shinella yambaruensis. Next base: position 50,587 of record NZ_OZ012605.1, on the reverse strand, counting down.
TCGCCTGTGGCGGCCGGCATGACGGTTTCGACAAGGGCTTCTGGGTTGCCCCGACGATCCTCACCGGCATGGCGCTCGACAGCGATGCCTGGGTGGAGGAGATCTTCGGCCCGGTCGTCTGCATCCGCCCCTTCGAGACGGAGGACGAGGCGGTCCGCCTTGCCAACGATTCGCGCTTCGGCCTCGCCGCCGCGGTCATGTCGGCGGACGATGAACGCTGCGAGCGCGTCGCGGCCGCCTTCCGCGCCGGCATCGTCTGGATCAACTGCTCGCAGCCGACCTTCACCGAGGCGCCCTGGGGCGGCTACAAGCAGTCCGGCATCGGCCGCGAACTCGGCCGCTGGGGCCTCGACAACTATCTGGAGACCAAGCAGATCACCCGCCTCGTCAGCGACGAGCCTTGGGGATGGTACCTGAAGTGACCTTCGACAAGGCGCTCGATATCCTGCTCGTCCATTGCCAGGGCGAAAGCGGCAATGTGCTCGTCGATGGTGCGCCCGATATTCCGGGCGCGACCATCCTCGACAAGATGAACCACCTCAATGAGGTGGACCCGTCGCTGCGTCTCTTCCTGACGCGCGAGCCACGGGCGCAGGTCGTCCACACGACGAACCTGCTCCTGCCGCCGGCCCGGTCGGATGCCGATGCCGCCTTCATCGTGCTGCAGCCGGACCGCGCCCATCCGATGTCGGGTTCCAACTGCATCTGCGTGGTGACGGCGCTGCTGGAAACCGGCCGTGTCGCGATGACGGAGCCGGAAACGGTCGTCCGGCTGGATACGGCAGCCGGGTTGATCGTCGCCCGTGCACGATGCGAGAACGGCCGCTGCCTGTCGGTCAGCCTCGACAATGTACCGGCCTTCGTCCAGCAGCTCGATATCGTGATCGATACGCCGAAATGGGGCCGGATCACCGGCGACATTGCCTTCGGCGGCGTCTTCTATGCCCAGATCGACGTGGGTCGGGTGGGATTGCGCATCGTGCCGGAGGCGGCCCGGGCTCTGGCCGAAGCGGGTACGGAGATCAAGGCGCTGCTGGCCAGACAGGTGGCGGTGAACCACCCGGAGATTCCCGGCCTCACCGAGATCGCCTATGTGATGTTCCGCGACTACCAGCCCGACGGCTCCGTCGTCACCTGCACGACGCTGAAGCCGGGCCGGGTGGATCGCTCCCCCTGCGGCACGGGCTCCTCGGCCAACCTCGCGATCCTGCACGCGCGGGGACAGGCCAAAACCGGCGACAAGCGGGTTTCGCGCAGCATCATCGGCGGAACCTTCACGGCGGAAATCCTGGGTGAGACGACGGTCGCCGGTCGTGTCGCGGTGCTGCCGCGCATCACCGGCCAGGGCTACGTCTTCGGCCGCCAGCAGCTGCGGCTCGATGCGCAGGATCCTTTTGCCCGGGGATTTGCCATGTCGGACACCTGGGGTCCGCAAGTGGGGGAATTATGAAGCTCTCCGGGCAATCCATCCTCGTGACCGGCGCGACGGGTGCCATCGGGCAGGCCATCTGCCATGCCCTCGTGGCGGGCGGAGCCAATGTCGTCGTGCACTATGGCCGCAACCGCGACGCTGCAGAGGCACTCGTGAAGAGGCTCGATGGCAGGGGCTCGTGCGTGTCAGCCGATCTGTCGGATCCGGCCGGACCGCAGGCCTTGTGGGATCGGGCCCTGGCCGTTGCCGGCCGGCTGACGGGCCTGGTCAACAATGCGGGCATCCGCTCAGAGGTCGCGATCGATGCGCCCATGGAGGAATGGCAGCGCGTCTGGGCGCGCGAGATGCGGGTCAACTTCCTGTCGGCCGTCGATCTGTCGAAGCTTGCCATTCAGCATTTTCGTGCGCATGGCGGCGGTCGGATCGTCAACATGGCGAGCCGGGCCGGCCAGCGCGGCTACACCTCCGGCGCCATGGCCTATGGCGCCTCGAAGGCCGCCCTGATCAACCTTACCAAGTCCATCGCGCAGAGCCATGGGCATGAAGGCGTTACCGCGGTCGCGCTGGCGCCCGGCTGGGTGCGCACCGAAATGGCCGAAGCCTATATCGCCGAGCACGGCGAAGCCGCGGCTCTGGCCAGCATTCCGATCGCCCGGATGGCCGCGCCGGAGGAGATCGGCGAGATCACCGCCTTTGCCTTCCGTCCCTCACAGGCCTCGCTCAACGGCGCCGTGCTGGATGTGAACGGCGGCAGCTATATGAGGTAAGTCCCATGCGCTTCAGGAACAGGATTGTCATCGTCACCGGCGCCGCCGGCGGGATCGGAGCTGCGATCAGCGCCCGCTTCGCCGCCGAGGGGGCCACGGTCATCGTCACAGACATGAACGGCGAAGGCGCGGAAGCGACCGTCGCTGAGATCGCGGCCAAAGGTGGCAGCGCGCGTGCGCTGGCCAGTGATATCTCGACGGCCGAAGGCTGCGGGGCGATCGTCGAGAATGTCATCGCCAGGGAAGGGCGCATTGATGTGCTCTGCAACAATGCCGGTATCAACCAGCGCGGCAATCTCTTGTCGCTGACGCCGGAGGACTGGCGGGTGAGCTTCGCGGTCAATGTCGATGCGATGTTCCACCTGTGCCAGGCGGCGCTGCCGCACATGATCGCGGCCGGCGGCGGCGCCATCGTCAACACGGCTTCCCAATGGGGGCTTCATCCGGCGCCGAACCACATCGCCTACAATGTGACGAAGGCGGCGGTGGCGAGCTTCACGCAGAACCTTGCCCGCGACTATGCGCCGGACAGGATCCGCGTCAATGCCGTCTGCCCTGGTGAAATTCACACACCCATGCTGGAGGCGGGCGTGAAGCGCTCCGGGCGTACCATCGCTGATCTCGACAGGCTTGTGCCGTTCGGCCGCATCGGCAAGCCCGAGGAAGTCGCCGCTCTCGTCGCCTTTCTGGCATCCGATGAGGCGGCCTTCATGTGCGGCTCGCTGGTGGAGATTACGGGCGCGCAAGCGGTAGCCTGACCGGAAGCGGACCGAAGACCTTCGCCGCTGAGACCGATCGGATCGGCGGCTCATCCCTTCAAGACCGTGTATGTGCGAGTTGACGATGGCGCGGATATGCCCGGTATCCTCAGCTCCATCCCTCTCCAAAGAGGCTTGGGACAGGAATCTCGGCGGCCCTTCCATAGTGAAGGCTATTCCGACTTCATGAGATCGATCTCTTTTTCGGTTGACAGGCCGATAAAGCATGATATCTCTCGATGAGATCGATCTCATTTTCACGGAGGAGAGAAAAATGAGCCGCATCCGTCGCATGGTGATTGCTGCAGCCGTATCCGTGCTTGCCATTGGCGTGCACGCCGCAAATGCACAGGATAAGCTGAAGATCGCCTTCATTCCCGGCATTGCTTCCGACCCGTTCTTCCTGGCGATGGAGAAGGGCGCCCGCGCGGCGGCCGACAAGCTCGGCGTCGAACTCGTCTGGCAGGGTAGCGCTTCGGAATACTCGCCGCAGTCTCAGATGCCGTTTGTCGATGCGGCGCTTGCTGACGACATCGATGCGCTCATCCTCGTGCCGACCGATCCGGACTCGCTGCAGCCGGCCGTCGTGCGGGCGGAAGCCGCGGGCATTCCCGTCATCACCGTCGACACGACGGTCTCCGACCAGGCCTATCTGACCGCGCATATCACCGGCGACAATGTCGACGGCGGGCGGCAGGCGGCCAAGACGCTGGCGGAGCAGATCGGCGGCGAGGGCAAGGTCTTCATCATGTCGGGTTCGCCGGGTGCGACGACCAACACGTTGCGCGAACAGGGCTTCCGTGAGGAGTTGGCCTCGAATTTCCCAAAGATCGAGATCGTCGGCCGCGAATATGCCAACAGCCAGCCGGCCAATGCGACCTCCGCCGTCAACACCGTGCTGCTGAACCATCCCGATCTCGCCGGCATCTTCGCGATCGACGGCACGAGCGGTACGGGTACGATCGCCGCACTGCGCAACAACAATGCCGTCGGCAAGGTCAAGCTCGTCGGCTACGACGCCTACAAGGCGCAGGTCGACGCGTTGCAGGAGGGTGTCTTTACCGCGCTCGTCGCCCAGCAGCCTGCCAAGGAAGCCGAGCTGGCCCTCGAATATGCCAAGGCGAAAGTCACCGGCGCGGGGGCCGACAAGATCGAGAAGTCCGTGGTCATTCCGAATGTGGTCATGACCAAGGAGAACTTCGCGGAGACCGGCGCCTCCATGTACTCGGAGTAAGCCGGCGGCTTTCCCCACGTCCCGCGCGGAGATCTACGAAATGGACATGCAAGGAAAGTTGGCCCGCCTGAAGGCGACCGGCCTGCGGCAGGATGTCGTTCTGTTGCTGCTGTTCTGCGTGATGGTGCTTGCGTTCTCGCTTGCCAATCCCCGGTTCTTCTCGATCCGGGCCATGGCGAACATCCTTCAGGATTTTTCGCCCGTCGTCCTGATGGCGATCGGCCAGACCTTCGTCATCGCATCGAGGGGCATCGATCTTTCCGTGGGCTCCGTTCTCGGGCTGGCGGGCGTCTCCATGGCGCTCGTCATCCGCGCGGCGAACGAGGCGGGCCTCGATCCGTGGCTGGCGATCTCGCTGGGGCTGGCGGTCGCGGTAGGCGTCGGCGTCGTGGTCGGGTTGATCAACGGGATCCTGATCACCTATTGCCGGCTCGTGCCCTTCGTCGCGACGCTGGCGACGATGGGCGCGGCGGCCGGCATGAGCCTCGTCCTCACCGGCGGCACGCAGATCGCCGGTGCGCCGAAGGAGGTCATCCTCCTTGGCAACGCCACCTATCTCGGCGCGCTGACCGTGCCCGTCATCGCCGTTTTCGTCATCATCGCGGTCTCCTGGGCCTTCCTGTCCCGGGCGCGGTTCGGCCGCTGGACCTATGCGATCGGCTCCAATCCCTTCGCAGCCCGCGGCGCCGGGATCGATGTCGAGCGGCATCTCATCAAGCTCTATCTGCTGTCCGGTGTCCTGGCGGCGCTTGCCGGCGCGTTCGTCTACTTTCGGCTCGGATCCGGTTCGCCGCTCTCCGGGCGGGGCGGCGAGTTGAATGCCATCGCGGCGGCGGTGATCGGCGGCGTCAGCCTGCTCGGTGGTACCGGCAAGCTGACGGGCGTCGTCATCGGCGCGCTGATCACGACGGCGGTGCTGAGCGGTCTCATCCTGATCGGTGTCCAGCCCAACTGGCAGCAGATCGTCGTGGCAGCGCTCATCGCGCTCGCCGTCGGAATCCAGGGACTTGGCGCCAGGGGAGGCCGCTGATGGAAAACGCTTCCGTTCTCTACGAAGTCCGCGGCGTCGGAAAGCGCTACGGCGGCGTCGTGGCCCTCGTCAATGTCGACTTCACCCTGCGTGCCGGCGAAGTGGTCGGTCTTGTCGGCGACAACGGCGCGGGCAAGTCGACCCTGGTCAAGGTGCTTTCCGGGGCGCACGAGCCGGACAGCGGCGAGATCTACCTCGACGGCCAGCGCCGGGTCTGGAAATCGCCGCACGACGCGCTGGAAGCAGGGGTGGAGACGCTCTACCAGGATTCCGGCATCGCGCCGGACCTCACGGTGGCGGCGAATGTCTTCCTCGGCCGCGAGATCGTGCGAAAGGGCTTTCTCGGCAAACTTGGTTTCCTCGACGAAAAGGCCATGCGCCGCGATGCCCATGCCGAACTCGAGCGTGTCGGCATTGCCGTGCCGGCGAGCGATCGCCCGGTCGCGCGTCTTTCCGGCGGCCAGCGCCAGGCCGTCGCGATCGGCCGGGCCGTGGCCTGGGCGAACAAGGTCATCATCCTCGACGAGCCGACCAACCATCTGGGCGCGCGCCAGGCGGGAGAAGTGCTGGAGATCATCCGCCATGCCCGCGCGAAGGGCTTCGGCGTCATCTTCATCTCCCACACGCTGCCGCATGTGCTCGAGGTGACGGACCGCATCGTCGTGCTGCGCCTCGGCCGGGTGGTCGCGGACGCTCCCTCCTCCTCGTTCACGCCAGACAGCCTGCTGAAGGCGATCACCGGTCTTGGCCAATCCTGAAGGGAACAGCTCAATGCTGCTGCAAGTCGCGCTCGACAAGCCCGAGCATCTCGCAATCCTGCCCGCCCTCACGGGCGTCGCCGACATCATCGAGGTTGGCACCCCGCTTCTCAAGCGCTTCGGCATCGCCGCCATCACGACCGTGCGCGAGATCTGCCCCGGCGTGCCCGTTCTCGCCGATACCAAGACGGTCGACGGCGGTTCGTTCGAGGCGAACATGGTGTTCAGCGCCGGCGCGTCCTTCATGACCGTCCTGTCCTGCGCCTCCTCGGCGACGCATGAGACAGTCGGCAAGTGTGCCACCGCCTTCGGTGCGTCCGTCATCGTCGACACGATCACGGAATCCGGCAAGCCTGTGCTGCTGCCGCCCGATTTCGTTCTGCCGGACGGTTTTGCCTATGTCGCCGTTCATTCGCCGACGGACGCCCGCCTCGCCGGCGACAGCTCGACCGGCCATATCGACGCCGTTGCCGCCATGCACGCGCGCGGCTTCCGCGTCTCGCTCGCCGGAGGGATAGGACCGGCGACGCTGGAATCGGTCATCGCCGTGAAGCCCGAGATTCTCGTCGTCGGCAGCGCCATCACGGAAACGGAAACCCCTGGAAAGGTAGCATCATGGATCAAGGAACGGCTCCCGGAACAAGGCCTTGGCTGGCCGTGGGACAAGAAATAGGCGAACTGCTCGAACGCATCGACCCGCAGGCCTTCGCCGCCGTCGCCGATGCCTTCCGCGAGGAAGGACGCCGGTGGTTCTTCTCCGGCCAGGGGCGCTCGGGGCTTGCCGCCCAGATGGCGGCGATGCGGTTCATGCATCTCGGCAGGCCCGTGCATTTCGTCGGCGAGGTGACGGCACCTTCCGTGCGCAACGGCGACGGCCTGCTGATCATCTCGGGCTCAGGCGAGACGCCTGTCAGCCTCAGCTACGCGAAGATCGCCAAGGCCGAGGGGGCCAGGGTGATAACGCTGACGCACAAGCCCAAGGGGACGCTCGCCGGCATCGCCGACGTCGTCCTGCCGGTTCCCGTGAGCGAGACGAAGCAGTTCGGGGGGAGCCTCTTCGAGCAGGCGTGCCTGCTGCTTCTCGATGCGGTGGTCATGCAACTCGCGTCCGGCATGGCAGACGCCCACGGGACGATGGCCTATCGGCACACCAATCTGCAGTGAGCCTCGCATGCACGTTGTCGTAACCATCGGCGATTGCATCGTCGACGAAGTCCGGGCCGAGGGGCGGGAGCCCGAGCGGTTCGCCGGCGGGGCGGGGCTCAACCTCGCCGCCGGCATCGCACGCCTCGGCCTGACCTCGACGCTTGTCACGCGTGTCGGCCAGGATCGGGACGGATACTATCTCCTGCGTTATGCGCGGGAGCGTGGAATCCGCATCGTCAACACGCCGACGGTGGATCCGACGGGTGTCGTGAGCTCGACCCGGTCGAATGGCGAGCCGAGCTATGCCTTCGCGCCGGCCATGTACCGCCGCCGGATCGCGTTCGGGGTGGAGGCACTGCATGCGCTGTCGAATGCCGCCGCCGCAGTCGTCAACTCGTATCCGCTGGACAACCCCGCATATGCCGACGATCTGGTGCAGGCCCTTTCCGTCGTGCCGGGCCTGCGGATCGCCGATCCCAATCCCCGTCCGCGCTTGATTTCCTCTCTATCCGCCTATCGCCAGGGCTTCGAGACGGTTCTCCGCGTCGCGAACCTCGTGAAGCTCAGCGATGAGGATGTGCAGCTTCTCTATGGAACGGACTGGCCGTCGGTGGGTGAACATCTCTTCGGCATGGGGGTCGAAACCATCCTGTTCTCCCATGGCGCAAACGGAGCGACATTGGTCGACCGGTCGGGCCTTCGTGTCGAGGTTCCGATCGCGAGCAGGCCGGAACCGATCATCGATACGATGGGAGCGGGGGATGCGACGTTGGCAAGCCTCGTTGCGTCCATCCTGCGAGGCGGCCGGCCGGCCGGCGAGGAGGCCTGGCGGGTGTATCTTGCCGACGCGATGATGGTTGCAGCCGCGACGTGCCGGCGGGCGGGCGCCGAGCTGGTCCTTCCATAAATTGTGCGCGTCCTCCGGCCCCGGTTTTCCATGTCGGGGCCAATCCATTATGTGATATCGACAGCCGGTCGAGAAATCGGGACGTGAGATGACGCAGGCACCGAGTGAGAAGGCAGCGAGATTGATCGACGTAGCGCAACGCGCCAAGGTGTCCCGCGCCACGGCCGCCCGCGCCCTCGGCGGCTACGGCCTTGTCACGCAGGCGACCCGCGAACGCGTCATGGCGGCGGCGGCCGAGCTGAACTACCGGGTGAACGAGCTCGCCCGGTCGATGCGATCCGGCCGCTCCCTGACGATCGGCGTCGTCGTTGCCGATATCTCGAACTCGTTCTTCACCAGTGCGATCCGCTCCATCATCGAAACGGCCTCCAAGGCTGGCTACCAGATACTCGTCCTCAACACGGACGACGACCTCGAGCGTGAGCGTGATGCCGTCAGGGTGCTGATCGAGAAGCGTGTCGATGGGCTGATTGTCGTGCCGGCCTCGCAGAACGAGACCGAGCATCTGATCGTTCAAAGCGAGCCGGAAGTACCGGTCGTGCTGCTCGACCGGCGCGTCGATTCGCATGAAATAGACTTCGTCACCACGGACGATCGTGCGGCCGCGGGCGCGGCGGTCCGGCATTTCGCTGCTGCGGGTCACAAGCGGATCGGTTTGCTGGTGGCCACGGCCAGTGTCGAAAAGCACAGCCTGACCATGCCCGCCCATGTGGTCGGCACGGTTCTGGATCGCGTGGAAGGGGCGAGGGCGGCACTTGCCGGGCTGGGATTTGTGACGAAGCCCGAATGGAGCCGCTACTGCCACAGCAGCGTGGAGACCGCACACGAAGCAATGGCCGAGATCCTTTCAGGCCCCGAACCACCGACGGCCATTCTCGCCACGAACGAGGAAATGGCCCTGGGTGCGCTGGGAGCGGCCCAAGAACTCGGATTCCAGGTCCCCGAGGATCTCTCGATCATCGCTTTTGACGATGCCCCATGGGCCGTCGTGTTCCGGCCGCCGCTGTCCGTCGTAAGACGACCGGTCGCCAAGCTCGGCGCGACTGCGGTGGAACTGTTGCTCAAGAAGATCGAGGACGGCTCGTATCGGAATTCTCAGGTCCTGGAGGCAGAGCTCGTCGTTCGGCGCTCGGTGGCCGCGCCACCGGGTCGGTAGGCGCGAAGACTTCGAGCATTTCGTTGCCGGCAAGCGCTTGAGCGCGGGCTGCTCAGATTTAGCCCTTCTGGACGGTAGGCTTGCTGTGTTTAAGCAGCAGGCAAGGCGCGGCTGACGGAGATGGTTGTTTTCGCGCGGTGCCTGGCCCATTCTACAGTCGTCGCGGCAGTAACATGGCCGGCCGGCGGCCGAGGATCGAGGAGGCGATAACGCGATGGGCATCCTGCTCCAAGGCACTGTGGCAGTTGTTTTCTCGATGCTGCTGTTGTTCCTGCTCCTGCTGATCTGGCCGCGCCGCGCGGGCCTTCGCAGGATGTTGGGCGGCGGCAGTGCCGGCGGGTCGAATGCAGGCGCCTTTGGTGCCTCCCCGGATGGTTGCAGCGGCCACGACAGCGGCGGAGGGGACGGGTGCTGAAGCGGGTTCTTCCGCCAGGCCCGTGCGGCTGCCGATGCCCAATCGGACAGAAAGCCCGATGAGACAGCTTTACCATGTCGGTACCTGCACGCTCTGCAGCCAGGGGCGGCTCTGGCTTCAGAAGAACCTGACGACGTCGGCGATCTATGCGCATTGCGAGGAGTGCGAGCAGGGATACCTCTCTCCGGAGGATATCAAAATCGCAGACGGCGGTTTCCTGACCCTGATTGAAGATTATGAAACCGACGATCCAACCGGCGAGGATGTCGAGAATTCGGTATGGGCCAGGGTGGTGACATTTGTGCAGTCCAGCGGCACGGGCGCGGCAACACCGAAAGACCCCTCACGATAAGTCCGCAATACGCACTTGTCCCGCTTCCAGGAAAGCATAGGCCCTAAGTTGGACCTGTTTGCCTTCTGCACATCAAAGATGTTCCTTGAAGAAATCCAGCACCGCCGTGCGCATGCGCGCTGTTTCGCGGTGACCGATGCCTGTCTCCGTGAGAAGCGCGAGCCGTCCGCGGACGGCGGCGCGGGAATAGGCGGCGGCGGTCTCGCGGAAGGCACGCTCGACGGCAAGCGGCGGGGTCAACCGGTCTTCCGAGCCGATGCAGATGAGTTGGGCGCGCGGCGCGATGCGTCCGGCGATCTCACCGGTCGAGGTTTCGGCAAGAAGGCCCGGCATGGTGAGGTAGTGGCCATGCAGGTCATGTACGCCGGTTTCCACCAGCGTCGCGAAATCGGCGTAGCAGCACAGATGCGCCACCGCGGCGACGCGCGTGTCGAGGGCGGCGAGGAAATAGGCGAGCGTCGCGCCCATGGAAAGGCCCGTCATGCCGATACGGGCAGGATCGACATCCGGCCGTGCGGCAAGCCAGGTGAGGGCGGCTGCCTGCTCCCCCAGCATCTGGCCGAACAGTGTCCGCCCCTGCCAGAGCGCCGCCTTGGCTGCCGCGCTTTCCGTCAAGCCTGTGCGTTCGCCAAAAGTCGGCATGTCGATGCAAAGCGTCACGTAACCCTCGCCTGCCAGCACCGGCCCCGGCGGGTCCAGCAGAGCAGGGCGGCCCTCCGTGAGTTCGCTGGCGCCCACCTCGTAGCGGTTGCCGTGGGCATGGGCATAGAGGATGGCGGGACGCGCCCCTTCGCTTGAGAGCGGCCGCGCCAGCAGCCCCCGCACGGCGGTTCCGTCGGACAGACGGAAGCGCAGGTGCTCGATAGCATGGTCCTCGTGCGTCTCGACACGGCTTTCCTCCAGCCGTAGCTCGGTTTCGGCAAAGCCGATGAGAGACCGGAGCCGTTCGGAGGAGATCGGCATGATGAGGTACCCCTACCGGACGAGCCAGCCGCCGTCGACGGGCAGCACCGTGCCCGTGACATAGCCGGAGGCGGGCGAGGCGAAGAACAGGACGGCCGTGTCAAGATCGCCGGGACTGCCCCAGCGGCCCATGGGAATGCGGGCGGAGATCTGGGCGCTGCGGTCCGGGTCGCCCCGCAGCGCTTCGGTATTGTCGGTCGCCATGTAGCCGGGGGCAATGGCATTGACGGTGATGCCATGCGGGGCGAGTTCATTCGCCATCGCCTTGGTGAGGCCGGCAATGCCATGCTTGGAGGCCGTATAGGCCGGCACGCGGATGCCGCCCTGGAAGCTCAGCATGGAGGCGATATTGACGATGCGGCCAGACCGCTTCGTCGCCACCATGTGGTGGGCCGCGGCCTGCGACAGCCGGAAGGCGGCCTTGAGGTTGACGTCGATGACGCTGTCCCAGTCGTCCTCTGCATAGTCGAGCAGATCGGCGCGACGGATGATGCCGGCATTGTTGACGAGAATGTCGATACCGCTGGCCGTCGCGACGGTCTCGGCGATGACGGCGCCGGCATCGAACGGTTTCGAGAGATCGACCGTCATGGCATGGAAGCGGCGGCCGGCCGCGGCCACCCGCTCAGCCGTCTCCGGCATGGCGGAGGAGCCGAGTGCGACGATATCCGCGCCGGCCCTTGCGAGCGCCAGCGCCATGGCCTGGCCAAGACCGGTGCGCGCGCCGGTGACGAGCGCGACCTTGCCCGTGAGGTCAAACAAGGTGTTCAAGGCGCAGCCCCTTTTCGTCAAAGAGATGGATGGGCGCGGCGGCCAGCGAGAGATCGATGCTTTCGCCCGGCGCAAGGTCGTGTTGCCCCGGCGCGACCACAAGGATCTTCTGCCCCGAAAGATCGGCATGCAGCACCGTCTCGGCGCCGAGCGCCTCGATGAGGGTCAGCTTTGCCGAAAGACTGCTTTCGCTGCGGCCGAGCGTGATGTGGTGCGGGCGCACGCCGAGCGTCACGCGCGCGCCGGCCATGCCGGTCGAAGGCAGTTCCAGCTTCTGGCCGCCGGCCAGTGCCACGACGCTCCGGTCCGGTCCGGCCGCCTCGACCGTGCCTTCGAGAAAGTTCATGTGCGGCGAGCCGATGAAACCGGCGACGAAACGGTTGGCGGGGCGGTTGTAGAGGTCGAGTGGTGTGCCGACCTGTTCGATGCGTCCGGCGCGCAGCACGACGATGCGGTCCGCCAGCGTCATCGCCTCGACCTGGTCGTGGGTCACGTAGATCATCGTGGCGGCAAGCCGGGCGTGGAGGGCCGCAAGCTCCGCACGGGTGGAGCCGCGCAGCTCCGCGTCGAGGTTCGACAGCGGCTCGTCGAGCAGGAACGCGACGGGCCGGCGCACGATGGCCCGGCCGATGGCGACGCGCTGGCGCTGGCCGCCCGAGAGCTGGCCCGGCCGGCGGTCGAGATAGGCCTCGATCTCCAGCATGCGCGCGGCTTCCCCGATGCGGGCGGCGATCTCGTCCTTCGGCATGCGGGTGTTTTCGAGGCCGAAGGCGAGGTTCTGGCGCACGCTCATATGCGGATAGAGCGCATAGGACTGGAAGACCATGGCAAGGCCGCGGTCGGCGGCCGGCACGGTGTTGACCACCTTGCCGTCGATGGCAAGGTCGCCGCTGGTCGGCCGGTCGAGCCCGGCGATCATGCGCAGCAGCGTGGACTTGCCGCAACCCGACGGGCCGACGAAGACGACGAACTCGCCGTCCTCGATCTCCAGGTTGACGTCGTGGATGACGTCGACGGCGCCGAACGATTTCTTCACATTGGTGAGCTTGATATGGCCCATGGAGCCCCCCTATTTCAGTCCGGTGCCGGCGATGCCGGTGGTGATGAAGCGCTGCAGGAAGATGAAGACCAGCACGACCGGGATCATGGTCACGACGGTCATGGCGAGGATGAAGTGCCATTGCACGTTCAGTTCGCCGGAATAGATGCTGAGGCCGACCTGCAGCGTGTAGAGCTCCTTGCGCGAGAGCACGATGAGCGGCCACAGGAAGTCGTTCCAGCGCCAGACGACGGAGAAGATCGCCAGCACCGCCAGCGCCGGCGCCGTCAGCGGCAGGATGATGCGCCAGTAGATCTGCCATTCGGAGGCCTTGTCCATGCGCGCGGCGTCGACCAGCTCGTCCGGAATGGTGAGCATGTACTGGCGCAGGATGAAGACGCCGGTGGGCGTCGCCACCGTCGGCAGGATCACGCCCCAGAGGTTGTTGAAGAGGCCGAGCGCCGAGACGATGGAATAGAGCGGCACCATGATGACCGAGAGCGGCACCATCAGCGTGGCGAGGATCAGCAGCATCGCCAGCGTGCGGCCGCGGAACTCGTATTTGCTGAGCGCGAAGGCGGCCATGGAGTTGACGACGAGCGTGATCAGCGTCGCCGTCACCGTTACGAAGACGGAGTTCCAGAGGTAGCGCACGAAATCGAAATGGGTGAAGGGCTCGGTGTAGTTGTCCGTCGCGAAGGACATTTCCCTGACCGGCGTGCGCTTGGCGATGTTGACCTTGACGATCTCGCCGGGATCCTTCGGGTCCACCATCTGGCTGACCACGCCGATGCGGCGCACTTCCGCCAGCACCGCCGTCGAGCCGTCCTCCAGCGTCGCCTCGTAGAGGTCGAGCGGCTTGTCGTAACCCTCGACCGTCACCTTCTGCGTGACATAGGGCAGGATGGTGGGCGGGAACTCGGCAAGCGCGGCAGGCGACTTGAAGGACGAGCCGACCAGCCAGACGGCCGGACCGAACATGACGAGGAGGCCGCCGATAAGCCAGGCCCAGGTGACGATATCGGTCCAGTGCCAGCCCTTGCCACCCCTTCGGCGCGTGAGGAAGCGTACGATCCCGCTCATTTGCGGCCTCCCTTCTTTTCGGAGCGGCCGAGGCCGAGCTGAAGCAATGTGAGCACGACGAGCACGGCACCCATGAGGATGGAGGCCGCCGCGGCAAGGCCCGGATTGCGCAGCTGCGCGGCAAAGCCCGTCTCATAAATATATTGCGTGAGATAGAGCGTGCTGGTGCCCGGCCCGCCGCCGGTCAGGACATAGACTTCATCGAAGATCTGCACGGCACGGATGAGGACGAGCACGACGACGACGAGCAGGTTGGGCATCAGGAGCGGCAGCGTGATGCGCCAGAAGGCCCGCGCCGGACGGGTGCCGTCCATTTCGGCGGCCTCGTAGAGGTCCTTCGGGATCGCTTGCAGGCCGGCGAGCAGGATGAGGGTGTAGAAGCCCATATGCGCCCAGATCGACACGCCGATGGTGGCGGCGAAGGCCCAGTTGCGGTCGTTGAGCCAGACATGGGGGTCGAAGCCGAGCCCGTAGAGACCGAAATTCAGAAGGCCCTGACGCTGCAGGATCCACTTCCAGATGAGGCCGACGACGACGGGCGACAGCAGCACGGGGAAGAAGAAGACCGCCCGCCAGAAGCTGCGCGCCGCAAGGTTACGGTTGAGGATGAGGGCCGTCACGAGCGAGACGAGGATCATCAGCGTAACCTGGAGCACGACGAACCAGGCGGTGTTCTTCACCGCGGTCCAGAACGTGTCCTCCGCGCGGCTGCCCGGATCGAGATAGCTGCGGCAGTCGAAGAGCCGCGCATATTGCCCGGCCCCGACGAAGGTGCGGTCGGGCAGGAAGAGTGCCGTGCCTCCGGTCATCGAATAGGCGAAGTTGATGAAGAAGGGCAGCAGCACGAAAATACCGAAGATCAGCATGTTCGGCATCAGGAAGAAGGCCGCCATGCCGCCGATGCCGGTCGCCCGCTGCAGCCAGCGCAACGGCGCATCGAGAATGCCCATGAGGAAATGTATCGGCGCTATGACAAGCGCGCCCAGGCTGGATTTGCCGGAATTGTGCGTTCTCATTCTGTCCCTCCCATGCCGGCGAGATCGCCCGGCGGTGGTAAGGCCAGGCGCCATCTGCGGCGAGCGGCGGGGGAGGCGCCCCGCCGCAGATGGCGGCCCATGCCGCCGGCATCGCGTATCCGCGCCTGTCCTGCCGGCGGCGCTCCGTTCCGGTCCCCAAGCATTCCCGCATTTCCTCGAATCGCGAAAAGGCTCTAACGCTTTTGCCCTAGAGGCCGGAATCCTTCACCTTGGCGGCGATATCCGCGTCGATGCGGGTGAAGGCTTCCTCCACCGGCATTTCGCCGGCCGCCGCCTGGCTGATGCGCGTGACCATGGCGCCGTAGAACGTATCGGACCAGAACCAGCCCGGCAGCTTCTGCGCGAGATCGGAGAGCGAGCCCGTGGCGGCGACGAAGGCATTGAGTGCCTCCTTGGCCTGCGCGTCGTCAGTCTTGAAGTCGAGACCCTTGGCGAGCAGTCCCTTGTGCGCGGGCAGGAACAGCGTGCGCTCGGAGAATTCCTTCACGATGTCCTCGCGGGCGAGGTAGTCCATGACCTTGGCCACTTCCGTCGGGTTCTTGGTGTATTTGATGGCCACCAGGCCCGCGCCGCCCGGCATGCCGGTGCAGTTGACAGGTCCGCAGGGGCTGCCCGTCGCCACCCAATCGAAGTTCGAGCCGATCTTCGTGGAGAAGTTCGGCACCTGCCAGGAGCCGGAATAGTAGTAGACGAGCTGGCCGTTGATGAAGTCGTCGGCGGCCGCGCGGTAGGTGGAACCGGCCGCGGAGACCCAGACGTCCTTGCTCATCGTGCCGTCCTCGATCCAGCCGATGAATTTCTTCAGGAAGTCCTTGGTGCCCTGGTCGAGGGGAGCCGGCTTGCCGTCGGCGCCGATATAGTTCGCGCCATAGGAAAGGACCGGGCCGGTCAGGCGGTGGCCGGAGCGGTCGAGCGCCATGGCAAAGGGCACCTGCTGGTTCTCGGCGACCGCTTTTGCGGCCTTTGCCCAGTCGTCCCAGGTGGCATCCTTGCCGGGAATGGCAACGCCTGCCTGCTCGAACAGCGTCTTGTTGGCAAAGCCGCCGGCGAGCGTGATCTGCGTCATGAAGCCGGAAATCTGGTTGGAGCCGTCAGGGCGCATCCAGTCTGCCTGCGCACCGAAATTCTCGTCCCAGTAGGCGGCGTCCGCGACGAGCGGGCGCAAGTCCAGCCAGTGCTGGCTCTGCGCCTTGAGGTTGGTGACGCGGGCGATGTCGGGGCCGTCGCCGGCTTCGAGCTGCACCGGGAGCTGCTCGCGCACGACGCTGTATGAGACGTTGTCGAGAATGACGTTGATCCCCGGATTCTCCTTCATGAAACGGTCGACGAGATCCTTCAGGACCTCGCCTTCGACGCCGTCGGAATACCACATGATGCGCACGTCGCCGGCCAGCGCCGACGTGGATGCCAGAAGCCCTGCGGCGAGCGCCGCCAGAATGGTCTTGGTCTTCGTCATGGTCGTTCTCCTCCTAGAGACGGGCCTCCCGCCCGCCATGTTCCAAACCGCCTGCCTCATGCAGGCGGGCATGCCGGCTATGCTGCCGATAGCATTGTCGTCGTGCCGGCGACGGGGAATGTCCCGGGCACGATGGTGCGGCCTTCCGCCTCCGTGGAACCGTCCGCGCGGAACCGTACGGCGCCATACTGGGGATCATCGATGACGAACGTGCCGTCGGCGTCCTCGTGTACCGCAAGGGCGGAGAACCATCCTTCGACGGAGGCGAGGTCGGAGGCCTCGCAGACGCGTATGATCCACCTTGTCTTGCGGCCGCGCTGGCGCAGCTCCACATTGGCCGAAGGCCCTTCCTTGACGCTCTCGAAGGGTGCGCTGCCCTTGAGGAACAGAGCACCGGCGCCGCTGCGGGCAAGCGCGATGTTGCCGGCAATGCGGCTCTCGTCGAACTCGGCGACCGGGAACCAGGCGTGGCTGAAGTCGGCCTGTTCGTCGACCGTGGTGAAATCCAGCACGGCAAGCCCGCGATACTGGTGGGTGCGGGGAACGGCGCCGCAGCCGCCCCAATAGGACGGACGGCCGTAGCCGAACTGGATCGTCTCGCCGGGATGGTTGATCCAGACGGCCGCTTCCGGGCGTTTGCCGAGGCGCAGGTGCAATACCGTTTCCTGGTAACCCCATTCGTTCCAGCGGTAGTGCGCGGCCGAGCCCATGGCGAAGGCGCGTCCCTTGTAGTGATAGAGCGCGGCGAAGCGGTTCTCGCCCTGCGAGAAGCACCATTCCTGGTGCGCTTCGGCCTGATGGTTGGCGATCGCGGAGAACTCCTCGGGCACGACGAGGCCGTGGTCGCGCAGGCAGACGGCGAGCTGCGGCAGCGCATGGACGCGCCGTCCATACCAGCCGCGGCGCCAGAGCAGGCGCGCGACGGCGGAGAGCTCCAGCGAGCGGCCGGCGCAGAGCGTATGCTCGTAGGAACGCCCCTGCGCGGCGGTGACCATGCCGTGATGGGCCGAGCGTGCGATGATCTCGCAGAGCCGGACGATGCCCTTCCTGGCGCGCTCGGCAATGTCGGCATCGGGGGCGAGGGCGGCAAGCGCCGTCAGGCCCTTGAGATCGATCGGGAAATAGGGGGCGGAGTTGAACTCCGCCATCTCCCAGGCCTCGAAATGGTCGAGCCAGGCACGCACCCGGGCTGCGCCGACGGCCCGCTGCTCGGCCCCCTTGCGGCCGGAGCGAACGAAGGTCGCTTCGGCATGCAGGTCGCCGGCGAGATAGGCCGACGTGTGGAAGAGCAGCGCGTGGTTTTCGGAGAAGTACCACTGCACGTCATTGCCCGGCTCGTCCATCCAGTAGCGGAAGCCGAGGATGGCGGCGTCGATGCGTTTGCGGGTCGCTTCGCCGATATCGCCACCCCAGGCGATACGCGACCAGATGAGCGGCACCAGCGAGAAGTCGGCGCAGTCGTGGCAATCCTCGATGGAGGGCAGGATCTCCTCGATCATCGTATCGGTATCCACCCCGCCGCGTCCGCTCGCGAGCCGCGCGAAGGCGCGTACCGTATCCCGCTCGGAAAATTCCGAGATTTCATCGAGGGTTTCCGTGATGCGGGCGGCAAGCGAGGCAGGCGCCTCGCCCTGGCGCTTCGCATGGCAGATCTCCACGCCGATCGAGCGGGCCGCGACGAAGCCGTCCGCGTCGAGCGTCACGCGGAAATGCCGGAAATCGGCGGGCAGGGCGCTTGAGGAGCCTACGAGCAGGCGGGTTTCACCGGCCCGCAGCGTGAAGCCGTAGTCGAAGCGCTCGGTGGACATGAAATCGCCCTCGACCGCGACGTCGACCTTGACGTCCATCGGCAGCGGTGCGGCGAAGATCAGCGTCATGTCGCCGTCGAAATAGGCCGGCCGGTCGAAATGCATGCCGTCGAGGGCGGCTTCCACCGCATCTGCCGCTTCGCCGGGGCAGGGTACCGGCACGGCGACGGCTGCCTCCGGGCCGGAGAGGTAGTCGAGCTGGATGAAATAGCGGGCATCGCGCTCGGCGAGATCGTCGAAGAACAGGGTGATCTCGTTGAGGCCGGCCTTCAGCGGCAGGTCGAACTCGGCCTTGGCTTCGAGATTGCGGCTGTAGGGCGCCATCCAGCCGGCTTCCGCGCCGTTGAGGAGGAGCACTGCGCCGCCGCAGGTCCCGAGGCGCACCCTTGCCGTGCCGGCGGCAGCCGCCCCGATGAAGGTCCGCGCCCAGGTGGCAAGGCGTGTCGGGCGGAACCAGAAGCCGGAAAGATCGAGCCGTGGCGAGCCGAAGGGCAGCCACCAGCGCGCGGCATGGAACGTGCCGCGCACATCCGGCCGCGCATTGCGATAACGCTCGGCGAAGATGGTGCGGCAGGGATATTCGTGCGGAATGAAGTTCTTGTGCTTCGTCAGGAAGAAGAAGGGATCCATCTCGCCCTTCATCGGCTGGTCCGGCACGTCGAAGCGCTCCCCGGCTGTCATGCCGAGCTGCCAGTAGCGGATGGCGTCGCCCGCCGCGAGAGGCTTCTTCATATGGAAGGTCGTATCGGTCATTTCAGGTCAGCCACGGGTACGGGAGAAACGTCGTTGTATTCCTGGTTCTCGCCGGTCATGCCCCAGACGAAGGCATAGGGGCCGGTCCCCGCGCCCATGTGGACCGACCAGGCGGGCGAGAGCACCGCATCGCCATTGGCGACGACGAGATGGCGGGTTTCCTCGGGCCGGCCCATCACATGCAGCACGCGGTCTTCCGGGGCGAGGCCGAAGTAGCAGTAGGCCTCCATGCGGCGCTCGTGCAGGTGGGGCGGCATGGTGTTCCAGACGCTGCCCTCGGCAAGGTCGGTGATGCCCATGAGGAGCAGGCAGGAGGGCGAGACCTCCGGATGGATGTACATCGCGAGCCGGCGCTTGTTGGCGCGGCGCATATCGCCGAGATCGAGGGCCTTGGCTTCCTTGCGGGTGATCAGCCGGTGTGGGAAACCGGCGCCGGCAGGCACGGAGTTCATGTAGAAGCGGGCCGGTGCGTCCGCCGAAAGGCTGGAGGCGGTGATCTCTTTCGCACCCCGGCCGACATAGAGCACGTCGCGGTTCTCCAGCGTGAAGCGCTGGCCGTCCACCTCGATCGTGCCCGTGCCGCCGAGGTTTGCGATGCCCATTTCGCGGGCGGACAGCAGGTGAGCCGTGCCGATATCCTCGCCGGAGCCGAAGGTGAGGCTCGATCTGACCGGCATCGCGCCGCCAAGGATGAGACGATCGACATGGGTATAGGTGAAGTTGACCCGGTCGGCGGCAAAGAGGTCCGTCATCAGGAACGCGTCGCGCAGGCGCTGCGTGTCGTAGCCCTTCACGTCATCCGGCGCCGCGCCGTAGAGTACCTTCATCGTCATGCTGCCTGTCCTTCTCTGTCGACATGTTCCAGCGCCTCGGCAAGGCAGAGGATCGCCAATGCCTGGCCGTAGCCGGTCGGCTGGATCGGGATGTCCTTGTAAAACTGGAGATCGTGGCCCATGCGCGTGCCGTAGGAGACGTTCAGCACCGTGCCGCTTTCATCGATATTGCGCATCACCGCTTCGAGCGCCTTCATGCCCGCCGCGCGCCAGGCCGGCGTTCCGAGGCCGAGGCGATAGCCCTTGAGCAGGCCGTAGCCGATGCCGGCGGTTGCCGAGATTTCCTCGTAGGAGGAGGCGTCGTCCAGCAGCGTGCGCCAGGCGCCGGACGGCGTCTGGAGGGCGAGAAGGGCATCGACCTGCGCGACCAGCACGCCCTCGAGGAATTGCCGCACCGGGCGGTCGAGTTCGGCGAGGTCGAAAAGGTCGAGCACGCCGGCGGTGATCCAGGCATTGCCGCGCGCCCAGCGGGCACGCGCGAAATTGTGCCGGCCGTCGAAGGTCCAGCCGTGGAACCAGAGGCCGGTCTGGGGGTCGGCAAGGTAGCGCGCATGCACGAGGAACTGGCGTGAGGCTTCGTCGACAAGCTCGCGCCGGCCGCTGGCCTGCCCGTAAGAGGCCAGGAACAGCGCGACCATATAGAGCGTGTCGTCCCACAATTCGTGGTCGTTGATCTTGTCCGAGACGTGGTGCTCGAAGCCGCCTTCCGGCGTGCGGCCCATGTCCGACAGGACGCGGTTCGCCCAGGCGTCGAGCACGGGTTGCCAGCGAGGATCGCGTGTCTTCGCCCAGAGCAGGGAGAGCCCGAGCATGGGCGCGGTCGTGTTGACGTTGAGCCCTGGCAGGCCGGCGGCGATCTGGGTGGAATACCAGTCCTCCACCAGCGTGCGCAGGTCTTCGCGGCCCGTCAGCAGCCAGAGCCGCACGAGACCATAGAGGCCGACGCCCTGGGGCCATTCCCAGCTGTCGAAACTGATGTAGTCACCGGCCGTGCCGTCGAGGTTCGGTTCATGAAAACGGCCGCTGTGCCTGAGGCCGGTCATGCCGGCGACAAGGCGATCGAGTCCGGTGCTGATGTCATGGCCGGTCAGGCCCATGGCGCTCCTCCCTGCGGTCACCGATGGACGATTTAGGGTGGATAATGCATGGTGATTTTTCTTGCGCAATCTGAAAATTTTTCTCATGACTGGTGCGAGAGAGGTGGCCGATGACTGTCAAACCCCTGCCCGGAAAACGCGGAAAGAAGAGCAAGAAGGTTCGGCTGGAGGATATTGCCGCGCGCTGCGGCGTCTCGCTCAGCACCGTTTCGCGGGCTTTGGCGGGGGAGAAGGGCGTGCGGCCGGAAATCCGCCGGCAAGTGCTGGAAGCGGCGAAGACGGCGAATTATGTCGTGCCGACGGCC
This sequence comes from Shinella sp. WSD5-1, assembly GCF_963942435.1. Classification (GTDB taxonomy): domain Bacteria; phylum Pseudomonadota; class Alphaproteobacteria; order Rhizobiales; family Rhizobiaceae; genus Shinella; species Shinella yambaruensis. The sequence continues at coordinate 29,487 of NZ_OZ012605.1, read as the reverse complement.
GTTGCCGGACAGAAGGTCATCCTTGCCGCTTCCAGCGCCGCGATGATCGACTATGTGCGCAACCAGTTCACGCTCTACGTGCTGGACGGGCTGAAAGAACGGGCGCAGGCGCTCGGCCTCGAGATCATCACGCGACCGATCGCCGACAAGAGCGAGGAGCTGTCGCTGCTCAAGGAGGCGAAGGATGATCCGGAGATCCTCGGCCTGCTCTTCCTCACCGTCGACGACGAGGCGCTGCTGGCGGCAACGCGCGGCTTCGAAAAGCCCGTCGTGCTGCTCAATGGCGACGATCCCTTCATGCGGCTTTCGAGCGTGACGCCGTGCAACCGGTCGAGCGCGCGGCTTGCCGCCGATCACCTGATCGGTCTTGGCCACGAACGCATCCTCTTCTTCATGCGGCCCGGCCGCCGCACCATCGAGCGGCGCTACGAGGGTTGGCGCGATGCGCTGCTTCATCACGGCCTTCCCGCCGATCCCGATCTCGTCGTGCCGGTCGACGACTGGCTGCCGGAGCTGGCGACGCAGGCCATCGTCTCGCGCATCCGGGCGCGCGGGCTGGATTTCACCGCGGTGCTCGCCGCCGGCGACAGCCTTGCCGTCGGCGCCATGATGGGCGTGCAGCAGGCGGGCTATGGCGTGCCGAAGGACGTCTCCGTCATGGGCATGGACGACCTGCCGCAGGCCGCCTTCCTCAATCCGCCGCTGACGACCATGCATATTCCCATGCGCGAAATCGGCTCGGCGGCGCTCGATCTCCTGCGCGACAGCCTCGGCGGCCTGCCGTTCCCGCCGCGCCGGCTGGAGCTTGCCTGTCATCTGGTCGAGCGTTCGTCGACAGGGCCGGCCGCTTGAGCTTCCGGGCTTGTCATGCGCAAGGCGGAGGGGGGCCTCATCTCCTAGGAGGATGGCGAGGCATGGCGGAAAGCGGCACACAGGGGCGATAACAGCGTTCTGCAAAGGGTGCCGCCCATGACTGCCTATCCGATCGACCTGATCCGCGCCTCCTTCCCCGCTCTGGAGAATTCCCGCACCGCCTATCTCGACAACCCGGCGGGAACGCTTGTTCCAAGAACGGTCATCGCGGCCGTGGCGGATGCGATGGCGACGGCGTCGGCCAATCTCGGCGGACGGTTCGCCGCCTCCCAGCGGGCGGATGCCGTCTGGCGCGCGGCGCACGAGGCGGCGGCGGAGTTCGTCAACGCCGCTTCCTGGCAGGAGATGGTGATCGGCCCGAACATGACGACGCTGGCCTTCCAGATGGGCCGGGTCATCGGCAAGACCTTCTCGCCGGGCGACGAGATCATCGTCACCCGCATGGACCACGAGGGCAACGTCTCGCCCTGGCTTTCCATGGCCGAGGAATACGGCCTGGTGGTCAAGTGGCTGCCGTTCAACACGGAAAGCTGGCGCATCGAGCCTGAAGACCTTGCTGCTCTTCTCACGTCGCGCACGAGGTTCCTCGCGCTCAACTATGCCTCCAACATGACCGGCAGCATCAACGACGTCGCCGCGCTGACGGCGATGGCGCGGGCGACGGGTGCGCTCGTCTGGATCGACGCGGTGCAGCTTGCGCCGCATCGCCTGCCGGACGTGCAGGCGACCGGCTGCGATTTCCTCGTCTGCTCGTCCTACAAGTTCTTCGGCCCGCATCTCGGCGTGCTGTGGGGACGCGGCGACCTGCTGCGGGCGCTGCCGCCGCACCGCGTGCGCTGCCAGAGCGACGACATTCCGGATCGCTTCTGCACCGGCACGCCGCAGACCGAGCTTCTGGCAGGCCTGACGGCGACGATCGACTATCTCGCCTCGGCCGGGGAGGCGACCGGCAGCACGGGCACGCGGCGCGAGAAGATGGCGGACGCCTACCAGGCCTTCGATGCCTATGAAGCAGGCCTCACGCGGCGGCTGATCGGCGGCCTGACGGCGCTGCCGGGCATCCGGCTGATCGGCATCACCAACCCCAATCTCTTTGCCCATCGCGTGCCGACGATCTCCTTCACGCATGAGCGCGTCTCCACCCATCGCTTCGCCGATGCCCTGGCCGCCGAGGACGTCAATGTCTGGTCCGGGCACAATTACGCGCTGGAGCCGGCGCGCCATCTCGGCCTTTCCGAGGAGGAAGGGGTGGTCCGCATCGGCATCGCCCATTACAACTCCGTCGAGGAGATCGAGCGCACGCTTGCGGCAATCGACAAGCTTGTCGCTTAAGCCGGGGTGTCGTAAGGCGTATAAGTAATCGTTTTCCTTGGGAATCTTGCAGATGGCCCCATGACAGAAACCGCCGCCGCCAGTTGGATCGCGCCCTTTGCGCATGCGCTCGATCGCTACGACCAGCCCGATAGCGTGCCGGCGCTTCTGGCGGCGATCGGTTCGGTCGCCCGGTTCCATCTGGCCCTGTCGGTCGTGCACCGCAAGAACGGTGGCCCGAGCTATGTCTTCGACACGTTCTCGGGGCCGCGGGCCAAGCGCGCGGTGCAGCTCTTCATCGCCGGCACCTATCTGCTCAATCCCTTCTACAATGCCTATCTCGCGGGCCTTCCCGCCGGGGTTTACCTGATGCGCGATCTCGCGCCCGACGATTATCTCGGTTCGGATCTCTATCGCGGTCTCGACATCCGTCGCCACGAGGACGAGGAACTGGGCTACCGTACGCACGGCTGGCCTGAGGGCATGGAGGAACTGCTGATAGCCATAGAGCTGCCGAACGGGGACATGGCGGAGATCAGCCTGTCGCGCATCCGCAGCGAGGGCGGCTTCGACGCGGCGTCCATCGCCCGGCTGCGCGAGGCGCATCCGATGATCGCCGCAATCTTCCGGCGGCTCTGGACACATCTTTCACGCAACGAGAACGCACCGCAGGCGCGTCCGATCGATCACCTCTTCAGCGATTTCGGCCGCGATCTCCTAAGCCCGCGGGAACGGGAAGTGGCCCTCCTCATCCTGAAAGGCCATTCCAGCGAGTCGATCAGCTATCATCTGGGCATTTCGATCGCGACGGTGAAGACCCACCGCCAGAAGCTTTACGCGAAGCTCAATCTGTCCACGCAGCAGGAACTGTTTTCGACGTTTCTGCGCAGCCTCAATCTTTGAGGCGGGGCGAATGGGCACGCCCCCCGCCTTTTTCTTTCAACCCTTCAGGCTGTCGCGGATCGCGGCGGAGATGGCGGCGAGGCCCTTGTGCAGCTCGTCCTCGGTGGGCCAGACATAGCCGATGCGGAAATGCCGGTCGTCCTGCTCGAACCAGCTGCCGCGGCCGACATAGGCCTGGTGGCGGCTGTAGAGGCTTTCATGGAAGCCGGCGAGATCGACATTGGCCGAGGGCACGATGCGCGGGAAACAGACGCAGCCGCCTGACGGCTCGACCCATTCGACGAGCGGTTCTGAGGCAATCCAGTCCTTGACGATGGCAAAGGCGCTGGCGATGCGGGCATTGTTGTAGGCGAGCCATTCGTCACGCTGGCTGAGCGCGACATAGGCGATGTATTCATCCACCGTGCTGCCGGAAATGCCGATCTGCTCGCGTGCGGCGAGGAAGGTTTCCATGAGGTCGGCATCGCGCGTGATCAGCCAGCCGATGCGGATGCCGGGAATGCCGTAGGTCTTGGAGAGCGAGGAGACACTGATCACCCGGTCCGACAGGCTTGCGGCAACCGGCAGCATCGGCCCCGAGGTCATCTCGCGATAGGTCTCGTCGAAGAGGAGGCGCGTGCCCTTGCGCTCGACCAGCGCCACCAGCGCCCTCATCTCGTCCTCGGAGATCATCACGCCGGTCGGATTGTGCGGATAGGTGACGGAGACATATCTGGTCTCGGGCCGGATCGCCGCCTCGATCGCCTCGAGGTCGAGGCGATAGCCGGCCTCGAAGGTGAGGTCGACGATGCTCATGTCCGCGCCGATGGTGCGTGGCGTTTCGAGGTTCGTCGCATAGTTCGGGCGCACCACGACGATGTGGTCGCCTGCCTCGATCATCGAGGTCGCGATGATGAAGAGCGCGCCCGCTGCGCCGGCAGTCACGAGCACGTCGTCGGCCGCAAGGCCTTCCCCCGTGCCGGCGATCAGGCCGCGCAGGTCCGGCGCGCCGCGGTGATCGCCATAGCACAGGAGAATGTCGTCCAGCTTCAGTTTCAGCTCGCCGAGGCGCCGGTCGGCGACGGAGCTTTCCGAGAGGTTGTAGCGGATCGTGTCGTAGCCGAGCTGTTCGGGCGATTCCAGCTCGATGGGCATGCGGACATATTTCATGGGGCTCTCCTCTGGCCTGCATGTGACAGGGCTAGATCAACCGCGCGTCACATTCCATCCTCCCCGAGGGTGATGACGGCCATCATCCCCTAGGTGGATTTCCTCGCCCTTCCGCCCGGCGCATCGTTCCCCATCGGCGGAGTGAGGACCGTCGCAAGGACTGACCTAACAAAGAAGGGGAATGCCATGAAATTCATGACCGGTCTGTTGTCTGCCGCAATCGTCGGCCTGGCGGTTGCCATGCCTGCCCAAGCCGAAACGCTGCGCGTCGGCATGGAATGCACCTACGCGCCCTTCAACTACCGCACGCCCGAGGGCGAGATGGCCGGCTACGACGTTGACGTCGCCAAGGGCATCGCCGAGCGCATCGGTGTCGATCTCGACTATGTCTGCCAGGAATGGGACGGCATGATCCCGTCGCTGCTTGCCAACAAGTTCGACCTCATCGTCGCCTCCATGTCGATCACCGAGGAACGCAAGCAGAAGATCGACTTCTCGATCCCCTACCGCGTTTCAGTCGGCCGCATCCTCGGTTCGAAGGAAGCGGGCCTCAAGCTGTTCGACGAGGCCGGCAAGCCGATCCCGGATGCCTTCAACGGCTTGCGCTTCGGTGTGGAGCGCGCCTCGACCTATGCGAAATGGGTGGAAGCCAAGCTGCCGGGCGCCGAGATCTCCCTTTATGATGGCGCCCAGCCGATGCTGCTCGACCTGCAGAACGGCCGCATCGACATCGCCATCACCAACCCGATGAAGGCCTATCTCGACTTCCTCAGCAAGGAGAACGGCGCCGGCTTCGAATTCGTCTCGCCGCCGATCGACGAGGTCGAGTATTTCGGCCCGGGCGTCGGCGTCGGCCTGCGCAAGGGCAATGACGAGCTGCTCGTCAAGATCGACAAGGCGCTGGACGAGATGATCAAGGACGGCTCTCTCGAAAAGTACAGCCTGAAATACTTCCCCTTCTCCATCCATCCGTCGAACTGGAAGGGTGTCGGCCAGTAAGCATGACCTCCGGGCGTCGCGCCAGGCGCGGCGTCCGATCTCGCATGAAGATTACGGAGGTATAGCATGTCGGTTCTCGACGGCTGGTGGGACGACTTCTTCTTCGGCCTGATGACGGTGTTGCAGGTCTTTTTCGTGGCCCTGGTGATTGCCGTCGCCTGCGGGCTGCTCGGCGCCTCGGCCAAGCTTTCCAAAAGCCGCATCCTGCGTGCGATCGCCCAGGCCTATACGGTGGTGTTCCGCGGCGCGCCCGAGCTCCTGGTGCTGCTGCTCTTCTATTTCGGCATGGCCATCACGCTCACCTCGATCGTGCAGGCCTTCGATCCCTCGGTGAAATTCATCGATCTTCCGCCGTTCTGGGCCGGCTCCATCGCGATCGGCCTGATCGTCGGGGCCTATATGACCGAGACCTTCCGCGGCGCCTTCCTCGGCGTCGACCGCGGGCAGATCGAGGCCGCGCGGGCGCTCAGCCTCAAGCGCCACCAGATCTTCCGCTATGTGCGCCTGCCGCAGATGTGGCGGCTTGCCTTGCCGAACTTCGGCAATCACATGCTCTCCATCATGAAGGATACGGCGCTCGTCTCCATCATCGGGCTGGAAGAAATCCTTTTCGTCGCCAAGATGGCGAACTCGCTCATCCACCGTCCCTTCCTGCTCTACATGACCGTCGCCCTGATCTACCTCGCGATGACGACGGTGATCACCTTTGCCGTCGGCTGGCTGGAGCAGCGTGCCAATCGTCACCTGAGAGGTGCCCGATGAGCTTCGACCTCTCGCTTATCGCCGTCAGTCTTCCGAAGATCCTGCAAGGCCTCGGGCTGACGCTCAACCTGCTCGCCGTCTCGACCCTGTTCGGGCTGATCCTGGCCGTCGGCATCCTGCTGATGCGGCTGTCGCGCCGGGCCTGGCTGGTCTGGCCGGCCAAGGCCTATATCTACTTCTTCCGCGGCACGCCGCTGCTCGTGCAGCTCTTCGTCATCTATCACGGCCTGCCGCAGTTCGGCTTCATCAGGCAGAGCGTGCTCTGGCCGCTCCTGCGCGAGCCCTACTGGTGCTCGGTCATCGCGCTGTCGCTCAACACGGCGGCCTATGTCTCGGAAATCCTGCGCGGCGGCGTGCTCGGGGTCGACAAGGGCCTCATCGAGGCGGGCAAGGCGCTCGGCCTCAGCAAGTTCCAGCGCACGAGCCGCATCACTGCCCCCCTCGCCGTCAGGCTGGCGCTTCCGGCCTACAGCAACGAGATCGTCTCGATGCTGAAGTCCACCGCGCTCGCCTCCACCGTCACACTGATGGAAATGACGGGCGTCGCCCGCACCATCGTGGCCGACACCTTCGCCCCATACGAGATCTTCATCGCCGCGACGATCATCTACCTCGTGCTCGTCTGGATCATCCAGACCGGCTTCACGCTGGTCGAGACCTACGCGAACCGCCATGTGAGAAAGACCTGATGGCCGATATCATTGTCCTCGAAAAGATGAACAAGTTCTATGGCACCTATCACGCGCTGAAGGATGTCGATCTCACGATCGCCAAGGGCGAGAAGGTCGTGGTCTGCGGCCCCTCGGGCTCCGGTAAGTCCACTATGATCCGCTGCATCAATCGGCTGGAAGAGCATGACAGCGGCCGCATCGTCGTGGGTGGAGAAGAGCTGACCGACGACGAGAAGAAGATCGATCTCGTCCGCCGCGAGGTCGGCATGGTGTTCCAGAGCTTCAACCTTTTCCCGCACATGACCGTGCTGGAGAACCTGACGCTCGCGCCGCGGCTGGTGCGCAAGATGGCGACGGGGGAGGCCGAGGCGATCGCCATGAAATACCTCACCCGCGTGCGCATCCCCGACCAGGCGAACAAATATCCCTCCCAGCTTTCGGGCGGCCAGCAGCAGCGCGTCGCCATCGCCCGGGCGCTGTGCATGAACCCGGAGGTGATGCTCTTCGACGAACCCACCTCCGCGCTCGATCCGGAGATGATCTCCGAAGTGCTCGACGTGATGACCGACCTCGCCCGCGAGGGCATGACGATGGTCTGCGTGACGCACGAGATGGGTTTTGCCCGCTCGGTCGCCGACCGCATCGTCTTCATGGACCAGGGCGAGATCGTCGAGGTCTCCACCCCCGCCGAATTCTTCGCAGCCCCGAAATCCGAGCGTGCCCGCACCTTCCTCGGCCAGATCCTCGCCCATTGAGAAGCGCCATGACCGATCATACCGAAACCTTCCTCACCTTTGCCCAGGCGATCGCCGACAGCTCCCGCGCCCTGCTTCTGGCGGCGGCCGAAGAAGCGCCCCGCGTCGATCTCAAGCAGGATGCGAGCTTCGTCACCGCAACCGACCGGGCCGTGGAAGCACGTCTGCGCGAACAGATTCGCGCGGCCTTTCCCGATCACGGCATCATGGGGGAGGAGTATGGCAGCGAGCGGCTCGACGCCGAATTCGTCTGGGTGCTCGACCCGATCGACGGCACGGCGGCCTGGGTCGCCGGCATTCCTGTCTATGGCACGCTGATCTCGCTGGCGCGCGGCGGCAAGCCCCTGCTCGGCGTCATCGATCTCCCGGCCACGGCCGAGCGCCTCACCGGCATTTCCGGGCAAGGCGCGTGGCATAACGGCAAGCCGATCCGCTGCCGCAAAGGCACGGCCCTCGCCGACGCCTACATGACCTCATCGAATCCCCGTTTCATTCCCGAAGCCGACCGCGCACCTTTCGCGCGTCTCGATGGAGCCGTGCAGTTCACCCAGTACGGCGGCAGCTGCTACAGCTATGCCTGCCTTGCCCGCGGCCGCACGGACCTTGCCGTCGATGCCGGGTTCGACGCCTATGACCTCTTTGCCCCCACCGCGATCATCGAAGGCGCCGGCGGCGTCGTCACCGACTGGCAGGGCGGCCCGCTCGATCTCGGCTGGCGGGGCTGCGTCATCGCGGCCGGCGACCGGGCGCTCCATGAAAGCGCGCTCGAAGCGCTCGCCGTAAGGGAATAAGCACCGTTTTTCACGCCGGCCTGCCCGGGCCTCACGCTGGACCATCCGCTTCCGGCGGGCCGCACCGGTCTGATGAATCGCCGGAAGTGATGACGGGGTATGTCCCTTCCAATGGAGCTTTGCCATACGGCGGAGCGGGGTCGTTAAATCCCCGACCCGTCAAGCTGCTGGGCGTCGTCGCCTTCCCAGGGGGAGGGCACAGAGGCACGGCTGAGATTGGCCGAGGGCATAGGCATCCAGCACTTCAGCTCCGGCTCGGCATATTCAATGATGCGGCCGGGGGAGGAATCCGACGCGCGCCAGCCTTCCGCGCCGAACTGATCGCCATTCGACCAGTAGGCGACGTCAACTTCCGCCGGCCCCTGTTCGGAGGGGCGGACTGTGACGAGGATCCGGCTCCCGTCCTTCGGCGCACCTGCCATATGGCGCCACCGGTCTGGCTCGTCCATCGTTTTCCTCCTGCCTTGCCACGGATCGAAGTGTCGCCTTGCCATCGAAAGCGGTCAACCCCATTCTTGCGCGCCCCAAAAACCAGTTGCAATATGAAATCAGTCAAACTAGCTTGGATCGGCTTTTCAAGGAAACGGAGGCGGATATGGCCAAGCTCGTGTTCGGAATGAACCAGTCCCTGGACGGCTATGTCGACCATATGGCGTTCGGGCCGGACCGCACGCTCTTCCGCCACTTCATCGAGGAGGCTCGGGGGCAGGCGGGCAGCGTATACGGCCGCCGAATGTATGAGATCATGCGTTACTGGGACGAAGATCATCCCGAATGGGATGCAGAGGAACAGGCCTTCGCGGCGGCATGGCGGAACCAGACGAAATGGGTCGTCTCGCGCTCGTTGGTGTCTGTCGGCCCCAATGCCATCCTTGTTCAGGGCGATCTCGAGGACGCGATCCGCGCGTTGAAGGCTGAGCACGACGGGGAGATCGAAGTTGCCGGCCCGGACCTGGCGCAAAGCCTTACCGAACTCGGCCTGATCGACGAATATCGAATCTACCTGCACCCCGTCGTGCTTGGTCACGGCAAGCCGTATTTCGCCGGACCCCGGCCGCCGCTCCGCCTTCTGACCCATGAGCGGATAGGTGAGGACGTGATCAAGCTGACCTATGTTCCTGCCTGATCGGTCCCGACTGCCGGCGCTTTAATCCCTCTGCGGTTGTCGGCTCGGCCATGTTCTGATCACCTCGGCCCAAGGAACGTAAATGGTTGGCTGTCCTTGAACTGATCGTTGACCATTCCGGAATGGATATGGCTCTGGTTCGGACCGAGGTCGAGTTTCCTTACCGTTCCCGTTTCTTTCGACAGATCCAGCTTCGTGAGGTCGACCCAGAATACGTTCGGCGTCACGGCGGATTCGAAGAAGTAGAGTCTGCGCTTGTGGTCGACGACCGTCCGCCAGCGTGTCGAGGAAATATTGGGCTGGTCGGGCGTGGTGATGCCGTAGGGGACGGAGACGTTGCGGATCACGCTGAAAACGCTTGCGATCGCCTCGACGGCGTCTTCGCTTTTCGGGATGGCGTTCACATAGAACGAGGCACGCGCGAACCTGTCCGACGCGCGGTTCGTGCCGGGCAACATGACGGTCCCGCCGATCTGCTTCCAATATGCGTTGAGGGCCAGTTGCTGGTCGAAGACCGGCGAGTTTGTCATCACCTGATAATCGCGGCTGTGATGGATGACCTGCCTGCCGTCGATATATTCGATGATCGCGCTGTCGCCGCTGCCATCCGAAAGCGAGAGATGCAGCGTTGCCAGCCGCTCTTCTCCCGGCACAGTGTCGGTGACGATGGTGAAGGGGTTCTTCTCCAGCGTGGCGACAGCCTCCTCGACGGTCGCGAAATTGTCGAGGACATATTGTGCCCAGGCGGCAAGCGACAGGGCGGGCGACGTGCCGTCATAGGCCGGATAGTCGGATTCGACGAGCCACAGCACATTGGCCACGAGGCCCGCCTCGTTCATTCCGTCGGTCGTGGAAATATCGTAGCCCGAAGCGATGACGCTGCCATATTTTGAGGTCCACTGGACGGAATTCGGCCCGGCCTGCCCGGTGCGCTCCATGCCGCGCGGGAATATCCAGAGATTTGTTCCGACATCGGTTTTCCAGTCCATGGAGCGTGCCGTGATGACCTGGCCGCCGGCACCATGGTAGACGAAACGCGTGCAGGCCTGCGCGGCCGATGTCGTCAGCATGGCGGTGGAAAGCAGGATGGCGGCGCAGGTGGCCGAAAGCGACGTCCGCAAGCGCATCGGTTGTCCTCCGTTCCGCGATCGGGAATGCAACCTATACTAGGAGATCGTGCTTGTTGGAGGAAGTCAAATCGGCTTAACTGGTCGGCAGGCATTTGACCGGCCACATACCGGGAAGGTGGGAGGGGATATCTTGGCGTTTCGTTTCGGAGACAAGTATCGCCACCTTGTCCATGGTGGTGCATGCGCCTGTCATGGCCAGCAGGCCGGGCAACTTTTCGCGCGCATAAACGAAGGCCTGTCGCGCCGTTCCGTCCTGAAGGGCATCGCGGCCAGCCTTGCAGCCCCGGCGCTTGGTGCGGTGAGCCCCGCTTTCGCGCAGGCGCCCGCAAGGCCCGTACGGCTGCAAAACGTCAATATTTTCGATGGAAAGAGCAGTACGCTCCTGCAAGGGCGGGACGTGCTTGTCGAAGGCAATCGCATCAAGGCGCTGGTCCCGGTCGCGGATGCCGTTTCCGATGTGCAGGTGATCGATTGCGGCGGGCGCACATTGATGCCCGGCATGATCGACGCCCACTGGCATTCCATCCTCGCCGGCATCTCCCAGGTCGCTGCCATGACAGCGGATATCCCCTATGTGCATCTCGTTGCCGCGCAGGAAGCCGAGCGCACCGTGCTGCGCGGTTTCACGACGGTCCGGGATGTCGGGGGACCTGCCTTTGCCTTGAAGCGGGCCATTGACGAAGGCCGCATCGCCGGCCCTCGCATCTATCCCGCCGGCGCCATGATCTCGCAGACGTCCGGTCACGGCGATTTCCGCATGCGGACGGACCTGCCCCGTACGGCGCAAAGCGATCTCAGCGTGGCCGAGCGGGCGGGCATATCGGCCATCGCCGATGGCGAAGCCGAAGTGCTGCGCCGGGTGCGCGAGCAGCTCATGCTCGGCGCCAGCCAGATCAAGATCATGGGCGGTGGCGGCGTTGCCTCCGCCTTCGATCCGATCGATGCGCTCCAGTATTCCGATGCCGAAATGCGGGCGGCGGTTTCGGCGGCGGCGGATTGGGGCACCTATGTGTGCATTCATGCCTATACGTCCGCTGCCATCCGCCGCGCCCTCGACTGCGGTATCCAGTCGATCGAGCACGGCCAGCTTGCCGACGAGGAGACGGTCAAGCGTATTGCGGGGGCCGGGGCATGGTGGAGCATACAGCCCTTTCTCGCGGACGAGGATTCGAACAGCTATCCCTCGCCGGAACAGCGCGCCCATCAGCAGCAGATCGCCGATGGAACGGCGCGCGCTGTCGAGCTCGGGCGCAAGCATCAGGTGAAAATGGCGCTTGGAACCGATATTCTCTTCAGCCCAAAGGGGACTGCGACGCAGGGCCGGCAACTCGCCAAGTTTGCGCGATGGTATGACAATGCCGACGTGCTGCGGCTGCTGACCAGTGGGAATGCGGAGCTTGCCGGCCTTTGCGGGGCACGCAATCCTTACCCGGCAAAGCTCGGCGTCATCGAGGCCGGCGCTTATGCCGATCTGCTGGTGGTCGACGGCGACCCGCTCCGGGACATTGCGCTGATCGCCGATCCCGACCGCACGCTTGTGATGGTGATGAAGGATGGGCGTATCCACAAGAACACGCTGCCGGCGTGAGAGGAGGCTTGCTTGAACAGATTGGCTGCTGCCGTTTTCCTGACGTTGTGCGCCACGCCCGTCGCCCATGCTGCGGATGATCTTGCCGGGATGGCGACCGATCCGGCCGCGGGTGCAGCCGGGCACCCGGGCTGGGCGCTGCAGGTGACGCCTTATCTGTGGGCCACCGGTATCGAGGGCGATATATCACCCTTCCGTCGCGCACCGACCCTTCACGTCGAGAAGTCCTTCTCCGACGTGATGGACGATTTCAATTTCGGAGGGTTCATCAATATCTGGGGGCGTTACGACAACTTCGTCCTTTCCGGCGACATCATGTATGTCGATACGACGGAGAGTCACGCGACAGGCCCGCTGGCGGCTTTCCAGATTCCCGGGCTGGGCAGGATACCGGCAGGGGCGAGCGTCGATGCGGATGTCGATACGCAGGAGTTCATGGCGACGCTGCAGGGCGGCTACCGCGTCCTCGACACGCCGGAGTTCACCCTCGACGCCCTCGGCGGTGCACGCTTCTGGTACATTTCCAATGACGTGTCGGTCACGGCACGCCATCCGCTGATCGGGACGGTCACCGCCAGTCACGAAGAGAGCTTCGGCTGGGTGGATCCGATCATCGGTGCCCGCCTGTTTGTCAGCCTGACGGACAAGCTCTCGCTGCACGGGCAGGCCGATATCGGCGGTTTCGGTGCGGGATCCGACCTCATCTGGTCCGTATTGGCGACGGTGAACTACACGTTCACCGACAACTTGTCCTTTTCGGCCGGGTATAAGGTTCTGGACGTCGATTATAAACATGACGGCCACGTCTTCGATACGCGCCTCAGTGGCCCCGTGCTCGGCCTGACCTATCGGTTTTAGATCCGGAGGCAGCAAGGCAGACAGGCACACGCGGATCTTCGCCAGGGATGAAATGCCTGTCGCCGGGCAGATGTCGGGCCGCATGGGCAGCGCGAGGTGCGCCGCCTCCGGCAATCAGCTTTCAGGTACTAATCCAGATTGACCCAGACGGACTTCGTCTGCGTGTATTGGGTGAGGGCTTCGAGGCATTTGTCGCGGCCGTTGCCGGTCTGCTTGTAGCCGCCCCAGATCGAGGTCATGTCGCCGTGGTCGAAGCAGTTGACCCAGACGACGCCGGCCTCGATATCGCGGGCAAAGCGGTGCGCCTTGGAAATGTCGCGCGTCCAGACCGAGGCGGCGAGGCCGTAGATCGAATCGTTGGCGATTTCGATGGCATCATCGATCCCGTCGACCGGGATGATGGCGGCGACAGGGCCGAATATTTCTTCGCGGGCGATACGCATGCCGTTGTCGACGCCGGTGAAGAGCGTCGGCTCGACATAGGCGCCTGTCGGCGCGGGGGTGAATGTGCCGCCGCCGAAGCGCAGTGCCGCGCCTTCCTTTCGGCCGATATCGATATAGTCCAGGACACGTTTCTGGTGCGAGGCGGTGACAAGCGGGCCGATGGTCGTCGACGGATCGAGCGGATCGCCCAGCACGAAGTTTTCCCGGGTGCGGGCGATGAAACGCTCGACGAAATCGTCGTGGATGCTCTTTTCGACCAGGATGCGCGAACCGGCATTGCAGACTTCGCCCTGGTTGCCGTAGATGCCGTTGACGGCATAGGTGACGGCGGTGTCGAGGTCGTCATAGTCACCGAGCACGATCTGCGGGGTCTTGCCGCCGCACTCCGTCGAGACGCGCTTCATGTTCGACTGGCCGGCATAGATCATCAGGAGCTTGCCGACCTCGGTTGAGCCGGTGAAACCGATCTTGTCGACGTCGTCGTGCAGCGCCAGCGCCTTGCCGGCCTCCTCGCCGAGCCCGTGCACGACATTGAGCACGCCCGCCGGCCCGCCGGCCTCGATGAAGAGTTCGGCCAGCAGGTTGGCCGACAGCGGCGATTGCTCGGCCGGCTTCAGCACGACGGCGTTGCCGGTGGCGAGCGCCGGGCCGAGCTTCCAGGCGGCCATCATCAGCGGATAGTTCCAAGGCACGATGAGGCCGACGACGCCGAGCGGCTGGCGCAGGATGTAGTGCAGCGCATTCGCCGCCGTCGCCGTCACCGCGCCCTCGATCTTGTCGATCGTCTCGGAGAAGAACTTCAGCGACATGACCGAGCCGGGAATGTCGATGTTCATTATGTCCATCACCGGCTTGCCCATGTCGAGGCTGTCGAGCACGGCGAATTCCTCCGCATGCGCCTCGACGAGGGCGGAGAACTTTTCCAGCACCGCCATCCGGGCGCGCGGGTCCATGCGCGACCAGACGCCGGAGCGGAAGGCCTTGCGCGCGGCGGCGACGGCCCGGTCGATTTCGGCCGCCCCGCCGCGCGCGACCTCGGCGATGGTTTCGCCGGTCGCCGGATTGATCGTCGGAAAGGTGCGCCCATCGGTGGAAGCGACATAGGCCCCGTCGATGAAGTGCTGCGTGCGGAATGTCAACGATGCGGCCTTGCTGCGCCAGAAGTCACGGGTGTAGGTCGAGGCGTCCATGCTTGTTCTCCCTTCCATGGATCAGGATCGCTCCCGCTCGCGCAGAAGCGTGACCGAGAGGACGATAAGGACGAAGGACACGGCGACGATCACCGTGCCGATGGCGTTGATCTCCGGCGTGATGCCGCGCCGGAGCGTCGAATAGATGTAGATCGGCAACGTCACCTCGCGCCCCGTCAGGAAATAGGTGACGGGGATCTCGTCGAAGGAGAGCGTGAAGCAGAGCAATGCCGAGCCGAGGATAGCGCTGCGGATGCCGGGAAGCGTGACATTGCGGAAGGTCTCTAAGGGCGTGGCGCCGAGATCGGCGGAGGCCTCGAACTGGCGGCGGTTGATCTTGGCAAGCCGCGCCATCACCTGCGAGACGACGACGCCGAGCAGCGCCGTCGCATGACCGATCACCACCGCCGTCAGGCTCTGCGGGATGCCGATCTGCTTGTAGAAATTCAACATGGCGATGCCGGTGACGATGCCCGGCAGGCTGAGGGGCAGGAGGATGACGTTCTGAAACAGCCGCTTGCCGGGAAAGTCGTAGCGGTCGAGCGCGAGCGCCGCCGTCACGCCGATGACGACGGAAAGCGCGGTGGCGAAAAGGGCAACCCACAGGCTGTTGGCGAGCGCCCGGAGCATCTGTGCATTGGCGAGGAAGGCCTCGTACCAATGCAGCGTGAAGCCCGCGAGCGGGAAGGAGGTCACCTTGCTGTCGTTGAAGGAGAAGATCACCAGCATGACGATCGGCAGGTAGAGGAAGGCGAGGACGCCGAGGCTCACCCCCACCATGCCCTTCTGCCACCATCTCAAGCGCAGCATGCCCGCCTCCTCAAAGGTCGATCCGGCCGGCCCGGTCGAGGCGGCTGGAGAGTTGCAGGAGGATCAGCACCAGCGCGAGAACGAGCGTCGCCAGCGCCGAGCCGAGCGGCCAGTTGAGCGCGGCGCCGAACTGCGTCTGCAGAAGGTTCGCCACCATCGTCCCGCCCGGCCCGCCGACGAGCACGGGAGCGACGAAATCGCCGAAGGACAGGCAGAAGGTCATGGTCGCCCCCGCAACGACGCCGCCGAGCGACAGCGGAAAGATCACTTTCCAGAAGGTCATGAACGGCCCGACGCCGAGGTCTTCCGAGGCTTCGAGAAGGCGGCGCGGAATATTGTCGAGCACGGTGAAGAGCGGCATCACCATGAATGGCACGAAGATATAGACGAGCGTCACCACCATGGCGGTCTGGTTGTAGAGGAAGATATCGAGCGGCGCGGAGACAAGGCCGGTGGAGACGAGCAGCGAATTCAGCGCGCCGTCTGTGCCGAGGATGATCTTCCACGTATAGGCGCGCAGCAGGTAGGACACCCACAAGGGCACGATCACCGACATGTAGAGGAGGTTGCGCACCTTCTGCGAGCGGATGGTGAAGACGAGGAAGTAGGCGAGCGGATAGCCGAGCAGCAGCGCGCAGACGGTGACGAGGGCGGCGATCTTCAGCGTGCGCAGGATGACGGTCGTGTATTGCGGGTCGGCGAGGATCTGCGCGTAGTTGCCGAACTGGAAATCCGGATAGAACAGCGGAAACTGCCGCGTCCAGAAGCCCACCGCCACCATGATGGCATAGGGCACGACCATCAGCAGCAGCACCCAGGCGAGCGGCAGCGAAAACAGGGCGGCAAAGCCCGGGAAGGTGCGACGCGTCAACGTCATTTGCCGCCTCCCGCATCAAAGACCATCACGTCGTCCGGATCGATATGCACGGCAAGGCGGCTGCCGGCGGAAACCGTTGCCGGAAGCGCCGTGCGGGCGAGTTCGGCGAAGAGCGGTTTTCCGCCCCCCTCCGGCGCAAGCTCGATCCGCAGGCGGTCGCCATGGAAGAGCCGTTCCATGACGATGCAATCGAGAGCATTCGCGGCCTCTGTCTCCGGGCGTGCCGCCATCATACGCTCCGGCCGCACGCCGAGGGTTACGCGGCTTCCCGTCGCCGCCCCTGCGGCTTCCCGTCGCCGGCTGCGCAGCGTGGCGCCATTGACAAGCCGGAAGGCACATACATCGCCCTCGCGACCGAGCGCTTCGGCCTCCAGCAGGTTTGCCGCGCCAATGAAATCGGCGACATAGGGCGTCGCCGGATGGTCGTAGAGATCGGTCGGCGAACCGATCTGGGCGATGCGGCCCTCCCGCATCACGACGATGCGGTCGGAAAGGGCGAGCGCTTCGGTCTGGTCGTGCGTGACCATCAGGAAGGTAATGCCGAGTTCGCGGTGCAGCCGCTTCAGCTCCACCTGCATGCCCTCGCGCAGCTTCACGTCGAGCGCCGAAAGCGGTTCGTCGAGCAGCAGGACGCGCGGGCGGCGCACGACGGCGCGCGCCATGGCGACCCTCTGGCGCTGGCCGCCCGAAAGGGCGCCGGGCCGGCGGTCCGCCATGCCTTCCAAGCCGACAAGGGCCAGCGCCTCGGCAACGCGCCGTCGCCGCTCCGTCTTCTCCAGGCGGCCCGAGCGGACGGAGAGGCCGTAGCCGATGTTCTCCGCCACGCTCATGTGCGGGAAGAGCGCGTAGTCCTGGAACACCGTGTTGACCGGCCGGCGATAGGGCGGGCTCTCCGTTACGTCCTGCCCTGCAATGGCGATGCGGCCGGCGCTTGCCTGCTCGAAGCCGCCGATCAGCCGCAGCGTCGTCGTCTTGCCGCAGCCGGAAGGGCCGAGCAAGGTGACGAACTCCCCCTCGGCGATGGCAAGGTCGGTCTCGTGAAGGGCGACGAATGCGCCGTATCGTTTCGCAACGCCGTCAAGCGCCACAATCGGGCTGGAGGTCATCGGGTCCCCGCGTCGTGTGAACTGTCTCGTACAACAGCGGAAAGCGCCGCCCGTCGCGACGCCTTCCGCCCGGCCTTACGGAGCCGCCTTCACGGCGTTCCAGGTTTCGAGATACTTGTCGAGACGCGCCGGCTGCTGCCACATGACGAGGCTCTTGACGAACTCGACATTATCGACCTGTCGCTCCTTCTTGAGCGCATCGCTCATGCAGCCCTGGACGGCCTTCGGATTAACCGGGAAATAGCCGGTGGCCTCGGCGAGACCGCACTGGCCGTCGGCCGACTGCATGAAGCTCATGAACTTGTAGGCGCAGTCCTCGTTCGGCGAATCCTTCACCAGCATCATCGAATCCATCCAGCCCTCGGCCTTCTCCTTCGGCGTGAACTCGACGACCTCGAAGCCCTTCTTGAGGTTGTTGACATCCTTGCTGGTCAGACCCGTCCAGGCGTTGGAGACATAGACCTCCTGGTTGGCCATCAGCTCCGTCAGCTCGCCGGCCGATGCCCAGTATTTGCGGATCAGCGGCTTTTGTTCGATAAGCTTGGCCTTCACGGCCTCCAGCTGCTCGTCTGTGAGGTCGAAAACGTTGTCGTAGCCAAGGTAGCGCGCTGTCCAGTAGAGCGCGGACTTGTCGTCCCACAGCGAGATCTTGCCCTTCAGCTCGGGGTCGAAGAGGACGGAAATGGAATCCGGCGTCGCTGCGAGCTTGTCCGGGCGGTAGATCAATGAGACCGAGCCCCAGATCAGCGGCACGGCCCAAGTCTCGCCATCGGCCACGACGTCGCTTTCCTTCGAGAATTCCGGATAGATGCCGTCGAAGCCCTCGACCTTCGCCGTGTCGATCGGCGCGACGAAACCGGCCAGCCGCAGCATCGGCACGGTGTCCAGCGAGGGGGTGATGACATCGTAGACGCCGCCGCCGGCGGCGAGCTTGGCGGCGAAATCATCGTTCGAGCCGACATAGGAGGCCGTTACCTTGCAGCCCGAGGCCGCCTCGAACTTCGAGATGAAGCCATCGACGGCATAACCTTCCCAGGTGAGGTAGTTGAGTTCGGCCGCCCGGGCGGCCAGCGCCTGCGGCAGGAGGCTTGCGGCGGCAAGGGCGAGAATTGCGGATCTGCGCATGATCGACATGTGTGTTCCCCTTCATGTCTTTGTTGGTCATCTCGTCCGCTTCGTCTTTCGGACGAGGGTGGCGATATCGATACCGAGCGCCTTGGCGGCGCTTCTCTTGCTTCCATGCTCTGCGATGGATTTTTCCAGGACCCAGCTTTCGAAGGCCTGCACCAGGTCCCGGAAGCTTGCCGGCGCGGTTTCCCCGCCGCTGGCCGAGAGAGCGGGGGAAGGACGCGGCGCGGCATCCGGGGCCACGATGAAATGTTCGGCGAGCGCAATATCCTCGGCGCTCGCCGCCGCGCGCTCGAGGATGTTGGTCAGCTCGCGCACATTGCCCGGATAGGCATGGGCGGCGAGCCGCTTCGTGAAGGCCGGGGAAAGCTGCAAGGCCGGCGTGCGCCCGGCATTCAGCCTGCGCAGAACATGTGCCGTCAGTGCGGTGACGAGCTCCGGCTGGTCGCGCAGCGTCGGCAGCTCCAGCGTTACGACGGCGATGCGGTAATAAAGGTCGCGGCGAAAAGCGCCGCTCTCGATCAGGTCCGGCAGCCCGGCATTGGTGGCGGTGATGAGGCTGATGCGCGCCTTGCGCCGCTGCATCGAGCCGAGGCGGCTGAAAGTCTGGCTTTCGAGAAAGGCGACGAGCTTCATCTGGGAGACGGGCGAAAGATCCGTCACCTGGTCGAGGAAGAGCGTGCCGCCATCGGCGGCCTCCACGAAACCGAGCTTGCCGCGCGTCGACGTATCCAGCGCCGAACCCGGCTCGATGCCGAACATCTCCGCGTCGAACTGCGCGTCGGCCAGCATGCCGCAATTGACATGCACGAAGGGCGGGGCGTCGGGTGCGCCGGCTTTGCCGATGAAGCGGGCGAGCTCCGTCTTGCCCGTTCCGGTTTCACCGGTCAGGAGCACGGCGCTACCGCGCTCGATGGCGATCGCCGCCCGGCGGGCGATGGTGCTGAGACGCGGCGTAAGAAGGGGACCGCCGCCGCCAGCGGCCGGCAGCGGCTCGGCCTCGAAGCGGAAATGGTCACTGCGCTCGTAGCCGCGGTGATGCCGGCCGGTCTCGCGCATCGTCAGAAGCGCGCCATAGGCGCCGCCGTCCGGGGTCCGCAGGATGCCGATCGAGGCGGTGACGTTGCGCTGCGAATTGAGCGTGCCGGAGACCTCGATGCGCTTGAGCTGCCGCAGGGCGCTTGCAAGCTTCTGCACCAGGGTGCCGGCGGTCTTGGCGTGTTTTGCAAGGTCCGAGCCGACGAGGTCGCCGCGCGCGAGGTTGAGCAGCAGTTCGAGCTTGCCGTTGACGAGCTTGATGGTTCCGTCGGTTTCCAGAAGGGCGACGCCATCGGGAAAGGCGTCGAGGAACGCGCCGAACTGCGGCTCGTCGATGAAGGCGGGGCGCAGGCGCCGCTGGCCGGGGGCGGTAAGGTCGTTGGCGTAGAATTTCACGAAATGGCCTCCTGCGTGGAACCCCGCGCCCTGCGGCGGCTCTTGCGCCGGGCGGTCAGCACATAGCGGCGCATCTCGCCTTCGATGCGTGCGGCCCGGAAGCGCCAGACATCCCGGCTTGCATCGGCGGCGATGACGGCAAGGTCGCACTCGCCGTCGCTGTCCTCGCCGGCAAGGGCCGCCTGCCGGAGCTTGTCGAGGGCGTGGCGCGTTTCGATGAACTGCTGCAGCGGGCGACCGAGAACCTGTTCGGCGGTGCGTCCCCAGACGCTTTCCGCCGCCGGATTGGCTGCCAGGAGCAACCCGTCCTCGGAGATGACGAGGATCGGATCCGGGACGGCGCTCAAGATGTCCTGCATCGTGTCGGCGCGGTCGGCGAGCTGCTGCTCACGCTGACGATGCGCACCGATGTCGCGCGTCGTGCCCCAGAGGCGCACGAGGAAGCCGTCCTTGATCGCGGCACGGAAATCGTTCTCGACCAGCATCTCGCTGTCGTCATGCCGGCGATCGACGGCGGCGGCACGGTCGAGCCGGTAGCCGGCGCGCACGAGATCGCGCACCATGCGGCGGTTGATCTCGGTTGCGGGGAAATAGCGCGAGACCGGCTGGACGTTGAAATCGAGCCCCTCGGGCACGCGGTAGAGCCGCGCCATCGCCTCGTTGCAGGCACGCCACCGGCTCTGGTTGGAAAAGATGCGCTCGACGATCTCGTCTTCGGCCAGTGCGGTGTCGACCGGCTCGAGGAATTCGATGCACCAGCAGGCCTCCGTCGCCGCGCCGATCATCTGCGAAAGGATCTCCACGCGTTCGGCAAGCTCCGGTCCGATGCCGAGCACGCTTTCCGGCAGCGGCTGCTTGATGACGGCGATCCCGCGGGCCGGATCGGGAACCACGGTGGCGATCATGGGGACTTCGCTATATTGCGGCGAATTCACCCAGACGGCGAGCCCGGAGGCGAACGGCTGGCCTTCGCGGGCGAGGCCGCGCAGCATCTGTGCCGAGGTGCTGCTGTAGATGCGCTCCAGCGGCAGGCTTTCCTTCTCCTCGAGCGAGATGGCGAGTTCGCGCGCTTCCGCCGCGTTGACGGCGCAGATACGGCCGTCGCCGTCGATCCAGTCGACCAGCAGGGCGTCGAAATGGGCGGTGCCTGGCACATGTATCTTCATTCTTCATCCCGATCCGAAGGAGACCCTCATCGCGAGGGCCGCGCCAGAAGACACGGGCAATCCCGTCACAATCGCAGCCGGAAGCAACCCTTAATCGAAAGGGAAGCGAGGAAATGCGCCGGAATACCCTCGGAAATGCGCAGAACTGCAGCATTCGCTGCGATGTTGCGCAATGCCGCAGTTTCGCTCAACGCGCTCTGTCCTGCCCCACGGATTGAATGCAGGACATTGCTGACAAGCACGTCGCCGCAGCGGCCGCGATATCCCGAGGCCGCCTGCAGGCCCCTCGGCCCCGCTTTTGAAGACGAAAGTCTGCTGGTGCTGGACAAGCAGGGTGTAACACTATAACACGGAGATGTTACGTTATTACATTAATAGGAGATTGCATGTTCCGCTCCGGTTCCGGCGTCCTTTTCGCCACCACCATCCTCGCGACCCTCACCTTTCCATTGGCGGCCCATGCCGAAGAAGAGCAGAAGGAGACTTGGCGGCTGTTCATCGCCGATCACACCCAGCCCGTGGTTCGCGCCATCGATCTGGGCACGGACAAGGAAATCGGCCGCTTCGACCTGACGGGCTATGCCGCGCTGTCCCTGAGCGACACGG
The DNA here is from genome assembly GCF_963942435.1 of Shinella sp. WSD5-1. Taxonomy (GTDB): domain Bacteria; phylum Pseudomonadota; class Alphaproteobacteria; order Rhizobiales; family Rhizobiaceae; genus Shinella; species Shinella yambaruensis. The sequence continues at coordinate 7,810 of NZ_OZ012605.1, read as the reverse complement.
GACGCACGGTTTTCGCCGTCCAGGGTGACCAGAACGTGGTCCACGCGATCGACACCGGCATTGCGCTCTCGGACCATGGCGAACATCGGGACATCGAGATCACGGAGCCACGGCTTCTTGAAACGACGATCACCGGCGAGAAGCCCGGCCATGTTGTGGCCCATGGCGATGATCTCGCAGTCTTCTACGATCGCGGCGGCAAGTTCGACCTCCTCCAGGAAAGTGCGCTGCTGGAAGGCAAGGCGGACCTGAAGCCCTATGACACGACCGCCGCGCATCACGGCGTCGCTGTCCCGATGGGCAACCACCTCCTCGTTTCCGTGCCGAACATGGAGGCGACGGTTAAGGAAGGCGAACTGCCGCCCCGCCTTGGCCTGCGCGTGCTGGACAGGGACGGCAGGCAGGTGGGCGATGTCGCGACCTGCACGGGCTTGCATGGAGAAGCGGCTTCGGCGCGGCTGGTGGCTTTCGGCTGCGCCGAGGGCGTACTCGTTGCCCGCCCGGGGGGCATGGATGGCCCGAAGCTGGAAATGCTCGCCTATGGCGGCACGCTGCCGGAAGGCAAGGTATCCACCCTGCTCGGCGGCACCTCCATGCAGTTTTTTCTGGGAAACTATGGAGAAGACAAGGTCGTCCTCATCGACGCCGATGCCAAGGAACCCTACCGCCTCGTCGAGCTGCCGCTTCGGCGGGTCGATTTCATCCTCGATCCCGCCAAGCCCCGTAACGGCTATATCCTGACCGAAGACGGCAAGCTCCATCTGCTGGACGTCGTGGACGGCGTGATTACCAGATCCGAAACCGTCACCGAGCCCTACAGCAAGGACGGGCATTGGCGCGACCCGCGCCCGCGCCTTGCGGTTGCCGGGAACCATATTGCGATCACCGACCCGCGCAAGAACCTGGTGCGTCTCGTCGATTCAGAGACATTGAAGGAGACCCGCACCATCGCTGTCGAAGGGCAGCCCTTCGCGATCGTCGCCGCCGGCGGATCGGGCGCGTCTCACTGAGCCCATTTTGCGGGTGGGAGTGCCGGCTGGTGCCGGCACTCCGTCAAGGGACAGGCTTCGCCGGGCCTGCTGACCGCCATTTCCAAGATCGACAGGCCGAGTCCGTGTTGTATCGCAGTCGCATCCACCGTCACCGTCCGGTCAGGTGCCGCTGCGCGGCCCCCAATGCCGGGCAAGCGAAAGACATTCGCGCCAGAACAGCATGGCCCCCGTCGTCGACACGCTGCGCAGCGAGACGGCGGCGGCGGCGTGGGCGAGTTCGAGGCATTGGACCAGGGGCCACTCCTCGTGAAGGCCGTAGAGCATACCGGCCGCAAAGGCGTCGCCCGCTCCGTTCGCGCCCCTGATCTCCCCCTCCGGAATGGCGACCGAGGGCAGGATCGCGCTTTCTCCCGTGCGGGTGATGGCGATAGCGAAGGCGGGGCAGTGCACGGTCACCAGTTTCAACGCACCGCGCTGCAAGACGGCATGCGCGGCGCGCAGGCAGGCGTCCTTGTCGGATGTGCCGTCCAGGATGGTCTCGACACCGGCGATCGCCCCGATCTCCATGTCGTTGACGATCAGGAAGTCGAGATGCGGCAGGCAGGGTGCGACGAGCCGGGCCATCAGGCCGCGGTCGATGCTCGCCAGCTCCAGGTTGGTCTGAAGCCCTGCCGCGCGTGCCTTCTTCAACACCGCCACCCAGCCGTTCGGCTCGTCTTGCCAGGGCGCGTCGAGAATGCGGTGCACGCCGGGAAGACCGAGATGCAGGTAGCGCATGCGCGTTTCGGAAAAGTCGAAATGGTCCGGCGTCAGCAGCGCCCCGGTTCCGGCGTGGAAGATATGGGTGCGCCGATGCGAGCGCAGCGAGACATAGGCGTCGCAGAATTGCGTGGCGGCGTCGGGCGTCACCGTCATCCGGCGCGTGTCGATACCCGCTGCGGCGGCCGTTTCCCTGAGGTAGCGACCGTCGTCGTCATCCCCGACGAGGCCGATCGTCTCGACGGGGATATTCGGATCGAGGTGTTTGATGTCGAGTGCCAGGTTGCAGCTCGAACCGCCGCCGTGGCGCTCCTCCTCGAAGAGCTCGGCGAGGCCGTCCTCGCCCGGCCAGTGGCTGACCGTGCGATTGTAGTCCGCGCACCAGGTTCCGCCCGTGAGGATGCCCCGCCGTCCGCCCGTCATCTGCTCTCTTCCGGCTTGAGCACGGCTTCCGTGACGACGTTGTCTGCGGAGAGATCGCGCAGCGGCTTGATCCCGTCCCTGGAAAGGCTCGCGTGATAGGCCTTCACTGCCTCCGACGGAGAGATCGACCCGGACGCGACCTCACGCATGAAACGCACCATCGCTAGCGGATCCTCGGCAAGGTTGATCTTGCGCCCGAACAGCGCGACGCGGGCGCCGAACCGTTCGGCCTGGTGGAGAAGCTCGAAGCAGTCACGCGTCGTGCCCGCGCCACCGCCGAGGACGCCGACGATGACGCTCGGATCATAGGCAGCGAGCTCGTCCAGCGCCTTGGCGCCGTTGAACGGGATTTTCAGGAACTGTGGCCGGTCCGCCTTGGTGACGCCGGCGAGGCAGCGCATCAGCACGTCGTTGACGTAGTGTGGAACCAGCTCGGGATCGATACCGCACGCCACATTCGGATTGAACACTTCGAGGAAGTATTTGAAATTGTTGCGTGCCGCATCCTCGCGGAACCAATGGAAGGCTTCCAGCGCCTCATAGTCGCGGTCGAGGTCGTTGTTGAAGGTGATGGAATAGAGGCCGAGATCCGTGCCCGTTATCGGCGCGCCGGGCGCGGGATCGATCGTGCCGGTGGCGACGCGCGAAAGCGAGGCCGTGCGGAACGGACGCGAGGGCTGTTTTGAATAGGTCGCGCCGCGGCAGACCCAGACGTCCGTCGTGTCGTTGGCGCGGATCGCCGGCTTGACGGCGCTGCCCCTGAAGACGCCCATATCCGTCAGCGCCTCCATGTTGGAGGCGGAGGTGAGCATGATGTCGACGATGTCCTGCTCGACGATGGCGCGGATGTTTTCCAGGAATTCCGGGCGAGTATAGTGGCGCGACCAACTGCCGTCCTTCGCGCGCTTCGGCCCGCAGGAGGTGATGGACGGCCCCATGTCGCCATCCTTGGCGTCGGCGATGATGAAATCGCTGCGGGTGTAGTTTCCGGCGCGGATGCGCGCGAGCTTCTGGTCGAGGCGGTACATGTCTTGCTCCGTTCGGGACAGGGTCAGGCGGTTGCCGCGCCGGTCATGATGGCGACGACGTCGTTCATGGAATGGGTTTTGGGGGTGACCACGGCCGCGCGCCGGCCAAGGCGCATGATGTGGATGCGGTCGGCGATGTCGAAGACGTTCGGCATGTTGTGGCTGATCAGGACGACGGGCAGGCCGCGGTCGCGGATCGAGCGGATGAGCTCCAGCACCTGCCCCGTCTCGCGCACGCCGAGCGCCGCGGTCGGCTCGTCCATGATGACGAGCTTGCGGGCAAAGAGCGCCGCGCGCGCGACGGCGACGCCCTGCCGCTGGCCGCCCGACAGCGACTCCACCGGATTGTCGATCGCCGGCAGGCGGAACTTCAGCTCGCCCATGGCGCGGCGGGCCTCCTCGCGCATGCGCTTCTTGTCGAGGCGGCGGAAGAGGCGGCCGAGCAGGCCCGGCGCGCGCAATTCGCGGCCGAGGAAGAGATTGGCGGCGATGTCGAGCGCAGGCGCGACGGCGAGGTCCTGGTAGACTGTCTCGATGCCGGCATGGCGCGCGTCGAGCGGCCCCTTGAAATGCACCGGCGCCCCATCGAGCAGGATGTCGCCGCTGGTCGGGTGCACGGCTCCGGTCAGTGTCTTGATGAGGGTCGACTTGCCGGCGCCATTGTCGCCGACGACGGCGAGGATCTCGCCGGCGCGAAGCTCGAAGTCGACGCCGTCGAGCGCGGTGACATGGCCGTAGGTCTTCACCACGTTACGCGCTTCGAGAACGACATGCGGGGGATTGTCGGCCATCAGCTCTTCCTCCGGGACATCTGGTCGAGCGCGACGGCGATGATGACGAGGATGCCGGTCACGAGATCCTGCCAGAGCGGGTCGATGCCGGCAAGCGTCAGGCCGTTGCGCAAAACGCCGACGATGAGCGCCCCGATCAATGTGCCGATGAGGCCGCCGCGCCCGCCGAACAGGCTGGTGCCGCCGATCACCACGGCGGTGATGGAATCGAGGTTGGCGCTCTGCATGGCGTTCGGATCGGCATTGGGAATGCGCCCGAGCGCCAGCCAGGCGGCGATGCCGTAGATGAGGCCGGCGAGCACATAGACCGAGAGCAGGTGGCGGCGCACCGGAATGCCGACGAGGCGGGCGGCCTCGGCGTTGTTGCCGATGGCGTAAGTGTGGCGGCCCCATTTCGTCTCGTTCAGGAGATACCAGACGGCGGCGTAGAGCGTGAACATGATCAGCACGCCATAGGTCAGCACGAAGCCGCCGAGCTTCATCGTGTTGCCCGTCCAGGCGAGGAAGGGGTCACGCACCGGAAAGGCGCCGCCTTCCGAGATCAGCCGCAAGGCGGCGGTCAGGATGCCGAGAATGCCGAGCGTGACGATGAAGGGCGGCAATCTCAGGCCGGAAACAAGGCCGCCCGCCGCAAGGCCGGCAGCCGTGCAGAGCAGGATGGCAAAACCCATGGAGAGCACGGGATCGTAGCCCAGATTGACCAGCTTGCCGGCGACGATGGTGCCGAGCACGCAGATGGCGCCCACGGCAAGGTCGATGCCGGCGGTCAGGATCACCAGCGTCTGGCCGATCGCCAGAACGCCGATGATGACCGTCTGCTGCAGGATGATCGACAGGTTGTGCGTGGCGAGAAAGCGGGGATTGGTCAGCGCGAAGATCACGCAGAAGCCGAGAAGGACCAGAAGCGGGCCCACCGAGGGCGTTCCCAGGATGCGGGCCTTCAGGCTCCGCGGCGTCTCGGCGTCGGAAACGGTGGCTGTGTTCATGGGCATCCCGTGCATCAGGTTTTGCGCGGCCGGCCGCCCGGTCGGGACCGCGGCGGCGCGTGGCCACGCACGGTCCCGCCGGGAGGTAGAGGATCAGTCACCCCAGCAGTTTTCAAGACCCCAAGCGGTGTCCTTCGATTCCAGGCCCTCGACCGGCTTGTCGGTGATCAGGAAGGAACCGGTGTTGACGAACCCGCTCGGCTTCTTGCCGGAGGCCGCATATTCCACCACCGCGTCGACGCCCATGGAGGCCATCTTGTAGGGGAACTGCATCACGGTCGCGGCGATCTTGCCATCCTTCACGTCGCGCACGCCGGCGCAGCCGCCGTCGATCGAGGTCAGCATCACGTCGGCCTCCTTGCCGAAGGATTTCAGCGCGGCATAGGCGCCGGCCGCGGCCGGCTCGTTGATCGTGTAGACGGCGTTGATGTCGCCGTTCTTGGAGAGCAGGTTCTCCATGCCGACCTGGCCCTTGTCCTGCGCGCCGTTGGTGATGGCCGCGCCCGCGATCGACGGGTCACCCTCGGCGATGCCGAAACCCTTCAGGTAGCCGTCATGGCGGAAGGTGTCGACCGTACCACCGGGCGTGCCGTCCAGCATGGCGACGACCGCCTGCTTGTCGCCCATCGCCTTGCGGGCATAGGCGCCCTGCTGCACGCCGGCCTCGAAATTGTCCGTGGCGAACGTGGCATCGACCGCGTCGGCCGGGTCCGTCGCCGTGTCGAGCGCGATGACGAGCACGCCGGCCTCGCGGGCCTTCTTGATGACGTCGAGCATGCCGGACGAATTGTTCGGCGTGACCAGGATGCCCTTGGCCCCTGCGCTGATCAGGTCTTCGATCGCGGCGACCTGGCCCTCGTTGTCGCCGTCGAACTTTCCGGCGCGGGCGATCAGCTTGACGCCTTTCTCCGCGGCGCGGGCCTCGGCGGCCTGGCGCATCTTGACGAAGAACGGATTGACCTCGGTTTTCGTGACGAGGCCGATGATGACCTCATCGGCGGCGGCGGAGCCTGCGCCAAGGGCAAGGCCGAGGGCGAGCCCGGCGGCGGCAAAACCGGTCCGCATGGCGGTGGAATATACGGATGCGCGAATGCGATGAAGCGACATGGAATCCTCCCAAATCCGACGATGCCGTAGAGCCCCTCCGGCTCTTTTGGCGGACACGGCCTCTCCTCAAAGGCCGCAGGGATTAGCGCATCTCTTTTGGATGAAGTCAAATGGCTATTGCTTATCTTTTGTAAATTTCTATCCAAAATTAAATCCGCGATACCGAGGGGGCGGTTTCCGGGCGACGCGCAACGTTCTTTTTTCCGCCCAGACCAACCTCTCGCTCTCGACCTTGGCCGGCACGCCCCGCTACGCCGCGCTTTGCAGGATCAGGCGGCGCCGCACAGGCGCATATATGCGGTGATGTTATGTACATCGCCATGCATAAGTTCTCATGACGGTGGAACTGCGTGCTTTATCTCATGCGCCTTTGTCGCTAAACCGGTCTGAAAACAGGAGTTTTGCATGGCGCGCGGGGACGAGGGGCACGACAGACCAACGCTTGACGGCGCGGGGGGCATCCTTTCCCTGATCGCGACGGGCGTTGCAGCCTCGCGCGCCGAGCTGCTTGCCGCCTCCGGCCTGTCACGCGTGACGGTGACGCAGCGGCTGAACGCACTGCTTGCGAGCGGCCTGGTGTGCGAGACCGAAAAAACCCTGCCGAGCGGCGGCCGGCCGACCCGGGTGCTGGCGATCAACCGGGCGAGCGGTTTTCTGCTCGTCGCCAATATCGGCGAGACGCACATCCATCTCGCCGCCATGGACCTGACGCCGGCGATCCTGTCCCAGACGACGCTGCCCTTTTCCGTGGCGAGCGGGCCTGAGGCGACGCTGGCGCAGATCGGTGACGCTTTCGCCGCCCTGGCGGCGGAGACGGAAAAGACGCACGGCTTCTTCCTCGGCGTCAGCCTCAGCCTGCCGACACCGGTCGATTTCAAGCGGGGCTGCGTCGTCGGCCCCTCGGTCCTGCCCGGCTGGGACGAGTTCGACATCATCGGCCGCCTCAAGGCGCGGTTCGATGTGCCCGTCTATGTCGAGAACGACGTGAACCTGATGACGATCTGCGAGCACAAACGCCGCGTCCCGGCGGTCGACGACATGCTCTTCGTGAAGGTCGGCACGGGCATGGGCAGCGGCATGATCGCCGGCGGGCGGCTCTTCCGCGGTGCGCAGGGCGCAGCCGGCGATATCGGCCACATCCAGTTCCTGTCCGATGACGCGCCGCTCTGCCGCTGCGGCAAGTTCGGCTGCGTGGAGGCGCGCGCCGCCGGCTGGGCGATCGCCCGCGATCTCTCGGCCCGCGGCTTCCACGCCGAGACCGCCCGCGACGTGATCGACCTCGTCGAGCAGCGCAAGCCTGAAGCGCTGATGCTGCTGCGGGCCGCCGGCCGCACGATCGGCGAGGTCATCTCCGACGTCGTCAGCATCATCAATCCGAGCCTGATCGTCATCGGGGGCACCCTGGCGCGCGGCGGGGACCTGATGCTGTCGGGTATCCGCGAACTCGTCTACCAGCGCTGTCTTCCCCTTGCCACCCGCGACCTTTCCATCGTGCTTTCCACCGTGCGCGAGGACGGCGCGCTGTTCGGCGCGGCGCATTTGCTGCTGGATGACCTTTTCGCTTCGGCAAAGGCTGACCGCTTGCTGGAGCGTTATGACTTTGCCCGGCAACGACACGTTCCGGCACCAAGAAGGCGGCAATCGTTCTGACAGGTCCGGATATCCAGAAGCGTTCGCTCGAACCGTCTGGCCCCGTTAAACCTGGACCAGAGAAGCCTGCCGGA